>JAKZVY010000172.1:0-20223 GCA_047515825.1 Dehalococcoidia bacterium | reverse complement strand
ACTGCACAGCGCGGGTCGGCGACCGGAAGGGTATCCCCGATTCGCCACACCGGTCTCTGGTCCCCAGGGTCATCAGGACGTTTCCGTCGGTGTCGAACTTCGTCACGGTGTGGTCACCCGAATCGGTGTGGAACACCTCGTCTTCCGGGCTGATCCACAGGCCGTGGCACACGGTGAACAGCTCCTCACCCCAGGAGCGGAGGAACCTGCCTGCCCGGTCGAAGACCAGCATGACGCCCGTCTTGACCTCGGCGGTCTGGGACGTGCGCACAGCGACGTACACCCTGTCCTGGGAGTCGGTCGCCACGTCCGATGCCACCCCGTCGACGGGCCACTCTCCCCAATCCTCCACGTGCTCGTACTGGTAGTCTCCCACACCGAATCGCGTTCTCATGTCGCCTCCTCCGTAGTATTGCTGTAGGTGACATGGTACGCCACACCCGATAGACTCGTCGATAGCCCGCCCGGCCAAGGGATTGCCAAGATGCGGGCAAGTAGGTCAGACCGATGGGAGGACAAGAGATGGACCGTCGCAGCTTCCTCGAGGGCGTCTAATACCGTTTCGTTGTGAGTACACTATGAATTGCCAAACCGTAGGGGCGGGTTTGAAACCCATCTGTCCTGATCCCGACCCCTACTCCTCCCCCCACTCCATCCACGCATTCTCCGCCGCCTTCTGCGCCCGCGCGTGTCGCTTCCCCAGCCGGGCGATAGCCTCCAGGTCCTGCCGCTCCGATGCCTGTTCCAGTTGCCTCTCGATCTTCTCTACCTCAGCCTCCAGCCCATGGATAAGCGCCTCATGGTCGATTTTTGGGGCTTCGTTTGCGGACTTGGAACTGCGCTCCTGTTTTCTGGACTCGCGCTCCCTACGCCGCCGCCGCCCGCGGGCACGCTTCGACACCGGCTCCGGTTCAGGCGGACGGTTGACCCGCATCCACTCCTCGAAGTTGCCCTCGAAGGTCTGTACGGTGCCGTCTTCTATCGACCAGACGCGCTCGGCCATCAGGTTGATGAAATGACGGTCGTGCGAAACGAACAGCAGCGCCCCGTCGTACGACTCCAACGTCGCCTCCAGCGACTCCCGGCTGGCGATGTCTAGGTGCGTCGTCGGCTCGTCCAAGACAAGCACGTTGGGATATGTAATCAGCAGCCGCGCCAGCGCGAGCCGTGTCCGCTCCCCGCCCGACAGCGACGCGACTCGCTTAAACACGTCCTCCCCCTGGAACAGAAAGCGGGCGAGGTAGTCGCGAGCGTCGCCAATCGGGATGTTGCGTATCTCCAGGAATGCTTCAAGCACCGTCTTATCGTCCGGCAGGTTCCAAGTGCCCTGGTTCAGGTGACCCGTCTGGACGTTGTGACCAAGAGTCACCGTTCCGGAGATCGGCTTGTGCTCGCCGAGAATCGTCCGCAGCAGCGTCGTCTTGCCTATGCCGTTGGCCCCGACGACCGCCGTCCGAGACCTCCGTTCCAGGTCAGCGTCCGGCACCGTGAGCAGAGATGTCTCCGTGCCGTTCTCCGAGAAACCGACCGACAGCCCCCGAAGGCTGACCACGACGTGCCCGGTCCGGGACGCCTGCGCTTGACCGATGCTGATCGTCTTCTCCTGCTGTGGAGCCTCGATGCGCTCCAGCCGAGCCAGGCGCGTCTCCCGGCCCCTTGCCTCTCGCGACCGCTGACCAGCCTTGTACCGCTGGATGAAGTACTCCTCCTTGGCGATGTACTCCTGCTGACGCTCGAACTCCTTGCTCTGCCGCACTACCTGAGCCGTCTTCAGGTCTCGGTACTCGGAGTAGTTGCCGGGAAACCGCTGGAGCCTGCCGCGCTCCATCTCCCACATCTCGGTGCAGACGCGGTCGAGGAAGTAGCGGTCGTGCGACACCACCAGCACGGCGTACTTGAAGTCCGACAAGAAGCCTTCCAGCCAGTTCAGCCCGTCGAAGTCCAGGTAGTTAGTCGGCTCGTCCATCACCAACAGGTCTGGATCCGCGAGGAGCGCACGGGCGAGTGCGGCGCGAGTCCGCTCGCCGCCGCTCGCCAGCGACACCGGCGTGTCCAGCGTGTCGAGCGGCAGTCCGACGCCCAGCACGACGCGCTCCATCTGGCTCTGGTAATCGTAACCGCCCAGCGCCTCGTACTCCTCAAGCAGCTCGGCGTAGCGGCTCTCGGCGCGCCGTCGCGCGGCCCCGTCGCGCCGCTGTATCTCCAGCGCGCTCGCCGCCAAGTCGTCCTCCAGCCTGAACAGCGCGTCGAACGCGGACATCACCTCGTCGCGCAGTATGCCAGGAGCGTCGTGCTCCGCCATCTGCGGAACGTACGCGACCCTCAGTCCTGCGCTCGTCGTGACATCTCCCGAATCGGCCTCCAGCTCGGACAGCAACACCCTCAACAGCGAGGTCTTGCCGCTGCCGTTCGGCCCGACAAGCCCAATTCGGGCCTGCTCGCCGACCTCGACGCTGACCTCGCTGAATACCTCGACGTCGCCGTAGAAGAGCCTGAGCTGTGACGCGGATAGCAGCATGTTCAGAGAGTATATTACCCGTCGCCACACACACGCCGTCAATAGCGGATGGATCTGTCAGCCGCTATGCTATACTCGCCAACGTCCAAACCCCAGGAGGCGAGCATCAAAGTTGATTCGAGTTGACGGACGCGCGAACGACCGGCTCAGACCGGTTTCCATCGAAATCGGCGCACAGAAGTATGCCGAGGGATCGGCGCTCATATCAATGGGAGATACCCGCGTGCTGTGCGCCGTCAGCGTCGAGGACCGGGTGCCACCTTTTCTCCGAAACACGGACCGCGGTTGGGTAACAGCGGAGTACTCCATGCTGCCCCGCTCGACTCTGACCCGGACGCGGCGCGAGACGACGCCCAGAGGCCGAACTCAGGAGATCCAGAGGCTGATAGGCCGTTCGCTGAGAGCAGCCGTGGATATGGACGCGCTCGGAAAGAGGACGCTAACCGTGGACTGCGACGTGCTCCAGGCCGACGGCGGCACTCGGACTGCGGCGATCACCGGAGCCTACACCGCGTTGTGCCAGGCCCTCATGACTCTCCGCGAACGTGGCGCTCTGAAGACGCTCCCTCTCAAGTTAGGAGTAGCTGCGGTCAGCGTTGGAATCGTGGACGCAGAGGTGATGCTGGACCTGTGCTACGAAGAGGACAGCCGCGCTTCGGTCGATTTCAATATCGTCATGACCGACGCGGGCGAGTTCGTAGAAGTGCAGGGCACCGCCGAAGACGGCGTGTTCTCGCGCGCCCAAATGGACGAGATGCTTACCGTGGCCGAGTCCGGCATCCGGCAGCTCATGGAGACCCAGCGGCGGGCAATCGCGACGCTCGATGTCTAGCGCGCCCCTGAGTCCGACAAGTGCGCCGTTGCCGTCGGTGCGCTTTGAAGTGAGCTTGAATTGAGCCTGACCCCAGTCGTTGGCGGATGGTCGCGTTCGTTCGAGTTCCGCGACTTTCGGCTCCTGTGGTGGGCGGTGCTTATCCAGTCGGCGTCGATGGGCATGAACTGGGTCGTATCAGGCTGGCTCATCTTTGAGATAACCGAGTCGGCGTTCATGGTCGGCGTCGCGTCTGCGTTGGGCATGGCCCCGTTCTTCTTCCTGGGACCGTTGTCAGGAGCGGCGGCGGACCGGTTGGATCGCCGCAGGCTGCTCTGCGTCGTTTCCCTGGCTGGCGCGGCGGCGGCGGGTGTCATGGCGGCGGCCTTGGCCGCTGACGTTGCGGAGCTATGGCACATCATGGTGTTGATCGCCGTTGGCGGAGCGGCCATGGCCTTCAAGCTGACGACGCGCCAGTCGCTGACCTACGACATTGTCGGGCAGGGGTTGGCTCTCAACGGCATGGCTCTCAACTCTGTCGCCATGCAGATCGGAATGATGATCGGGTCGCTGAGCTCGGGCGTGATCATCGCCGCGATCGGAGCGAGCGGACAGTACCTCGTCATCGGTCTGCTCTACCTGGCCTCGGTGCTGTTCTTCCTGACGATCCGAGTGACAAGATCGGCGAGCAAGCCCGGCCGTCGCGAGTCTGTCTCTCGCAACCTGTTCCAATACGTCAGGATCATGCGGCACAACCGAACGCTCGTGGTGTTGATGTCGCTCGCGGCAGTGATGGAGCTGTTCGGGTTCACTCACATGAGTCTCTTGCCCGTGCTGGCAAAAGACGTGCTCGGCCTCGGCCCGGTCGGACTTGGAGTAATGACAGGAGTTCGCCAGATCGGAGGGATCGCCGGACTGCTCGCGCTGTCCGCTCACGCGGACTTCCGACGGCGAGGACTGCTGCTGTTCGTTATCATGACTACATTTGGTCTGAGCCTAATGTCGCTGGTGCTGTCTACGAACATCGTGTACTACGTCGCGGCGCTGACCATAGCTCAGGCCTGCGCCATGTGCGGGGACACTCTCCAGATGACGCTGATGCAGGACAACGTCCGCGACGACGAAAGAGGCCGCGCGATGGGAGCGTGGACGCTGAGCATCGGCGTCGCACCTGTGGGACATCTAGGACTCGGCGCGCTCGCCGGCAACATCGGAGCTCCACGCGCTCTCCTTGCCAGCGGCACCACGCTGCTGGTCATGAGCCTCGCGGCCGCCGTCAGCCTTCCAAAGATCCGCCGCCTGGAATAAGTATTGAATGCGATGGTCTTATCGCCGCACACGTACTTGCGTGTGACAGTGTTTGACATTCGGGTTTCAAACCTGTCTGGGGCAGACCTGATAAGCCCTGTGAGATTTTGATGTCCATATGTCCGGGGGTAGAACGCAGAATCCAGTTGGCGCAGATTGCTACCCACTGCCGCAAGTAGTACCCAGCCATCACCCTGATCCGCCATTTCAATGGCGCGCTCAACCGCTTTGTCCCAATCTGGCGAGTTGACTCCATTGTCTGAGATGGCGGGCTGATCAGTCGCACCCTCAGGCGGCAGGTTCTCTGTATAGACGAATACCTCACATGCGTTGACGAACGCCTTGGGCGTCTGTGATTGACCAATACCCATTGCGAACATCCCCTGCTCGCGAATCCGTGTAGCCAATCGTGTGTAGTCACTGTCACTGGAAACAATACAGAATCCGTCGACAACGCCGGAGTGTAGGAGGTCCATAGCGTCGATAATCAGCGCGCTGTCCGTCGCATTTTTCCCGATCGTGTAACGAAACTGCTGCACTGGTTGAATCGCATGTGTCTGGAGCGAAACTTTCCATCCAGACATGTTTGATGTTGTCCAGTCGCCGTAAATGCGACGGATTGACACCACCCCATATTTCGCGGCCTCAGCCAGCACATGTACGATCAGCTTGGGCTGAGCGTTGTCGCCGTCGATTAGCATAGCTATGGAGCGAGAGTTAGTAGTCATCTGCTTGTCTCAGACGAGGATTGTACTGATGTGTATCTCTCGTTCTATTATCCCAACCCCGCAAGCGCCTCCCGTTGACGCGCCACACGGCTGTCACGGTCTTCGGCGAAGCGCTTGATGCCCGCGTAGATGGAGTCGGCGTCAAGGTGGGCCTCGGCGATTACGTCGGCCTCGGAGCCGCCTGTGAGCCACTGGTTGTCCCAGTCGGAGGTCAGGGAGTACTCGTCTGTCAGCGGTCCGACGTTCTGGAGCGGCCACATCCGGCGAGTGCCGGTTGTTACGACCATCAGGTCGTACTTCGCCCCGGTTGGTAGAACGGAGTTCTGGTACTCCTCCGACTGCCTCGTGAACAGCTCTTCGCTGATGGCGGATATGACCTTGATGTTCACACCGGCCTCCTCGAGTCGAGGCAGGACCGAGACGAGGTTGACCGTGGAAGACGACCCCTGCACGACGATATAGCCGTGCTTGGGCCTGTCGGGATCGAAGTCGCGGATGACGTAGAACCCCTTGGCCGCTGCCATGAGGTCGCTGTCGGCGAAGGTGCTGCGGTCGGCGACTGGGAAGTCGGGCCTAGCGACCTCGAGCACGATCACCCCCACTTTGCGCTCGCGTGCGGCGATCTCGGCGGCCGCGAAGTAGCCTGGGGCTACGTCGTTGTAGTCCCAGAAGCTCAGGGTGATCGTCTGGCCGCGCGGGAACAGCTTCCAGACTTGGGGCGCGAATATGCCGAAGTGGGTACGCGCGTCCGCTGCTGTCTCGGGGCCTGAGTGCCCGGCGAGGATGTGCAAGACGCCCGTCCTGAACGGGCTGTCCTGGTTCTGCTGGCTCCACACGCGGGAAGGCAAGTACATGAGCGGGGTGAACGCGCCATAGGTGCCGCTGAGCGCCCAGACTCCGACGTGCTCGTCGGGGTCGAGCGACGCGGACTGCCCGACGAGACCGATCGCGGTGGAAGCGTTTCCGGCTTCTTGGATAGCGGCCTTGAGCCGCCCGCCGACTGGGTTGGCTACGGGATCGAACGTGTCCCAGATCGCCCCGTGCTCGACGTTGATCGAATCCGCGAGGTCTGCCGCCACGACAATGAAGCGGTTATTCGTTACGTAGTTGGCCCACTTGATGATCTCCGATATGGCCCTGCGTGTGCCGCGAACGTTGCCGGGTTCCTCGAACAGCTTGATCGAGAGGTCCTTCTCCTCGCCTGAGACCGGGTTGACGACTTTCAGGCTCTGCGGCTCGACTGGCAGGCTCTTGACCTTCAGACGGGAGTCCTTGAACGGGTTGGTCGTGCGGTCGATACGCAGCGGCAGGCTGTCGTCGACGCTCTCGCCGATTTCCACCAGACGGTCGGCTATCCAGTCGCCGAGGCCGTTCTTGTCCAGCACGGACATGGCTATGTCCATGTTTCGCTTGAACTGGATCAGCCGCTCGCGGTTGTCAGAAACCGCACCGTCCTGGATGCCCTCGAACTCCACGCCGAAGCGTTTCTCGAAAGTTCCGGCGAGCGCGACGAAGTAGTCGGAGTTCATTGCGAGGTTGTACGGGTGGCTGTGGTAGCTGACAACCTGTTCGCCGTAGCCGGGTATCTGGCCGTCGACCGCACCGGGCCACCAGCCCTTGACGGTCTTGCCCACCACGATCATGGGCCGGTCGTCTTCGTGGTCCCACTCTTCCATCGTCTTGAGGGCCGCGATGACCTGGTCGTAGTCGTTGCCGTTGTCGAGCGTCATTACGTTCCAGCCGTAGGCGGCCCACTGGTCTTCGATCCGGTAGGCGTCGTACACCGGACGTATGACGCTGCCGACCAGCTCGTCGTCGATTCCCGCATTGTTGTAGGAGAGCAGGATGCGGAGACGCTTGCCGACCTGCTGGGCGACGGCGGCTGTCTTCATCTCCTGGGAGTGGCCGGAGGTCAGGGCAAACTCGCCCTCGATGGCGATCACCTTGAGGCTGTCGGGTGCGCCGACGATGTCCCAGAAGGCGGCCTTGCCGGCGGCGGTCGCGATGCCGATGCCGGATGGTCCGCCGTTCACGTCGTTTGTCAGGTCCGTGGTCTCCGAGTGGCCCGCCAGAGAGCGGATGCCGCGTATATGCGCCTGCGCCATGAGCGGGTGGTCGGTAAGGTCGTTGTCCTTGAGCAGCGTATCCAGCGCGCCCCTTCCCCTGCGGAATCCCAGCGCGTCAATGGACAGCATCGAAGTACCCGGGTCTGCGCTGTATTTGTCATCGCCGGTCCCTGCGTGCTTGCGAGCGAGAGCCTCGCCCATGATCATCCAGAGAGCGTACGTCACGGGGGCGTTGTGCCCTCCGGCGAGCATGAACCGGTCGGCGTATGGGTGCTTGGGCCGTCGGTAGTCGTACCTCAGACCGCCCAGGTCCGGGCCGATCAGATGGGAGCTGACGGTGTAGGGGGTGTAGGCGAGCGGGCCGCCGAAGTGTCCGGTCTGGGCGTAGTTTCCCAGAAGCACGAGGGTCATTGCCGTGAGGAAGCCGACGTCCTCAATTCGCTCCTTGTCATAGTCCGGCAGCCCCACATTTCGCGCGGTCGTGCCGTGCGCAAGGGAGAGGATGTTGACCGTTGCCGTGGAGCTTTCGCGTGTTGATGCCATCGAAACATACTCCGTCTGAAGGATATTGGACCCGTGATGGGCTTGTTTACATGAACGGTTGCCGGGGCGCGAGACGCCGTGCCCCTACAGGCTGAATGATAAGGCTTACGCCTTATCCTTGCAACAGCCGGAGGGGGCGTCGAGGGGGAGCGTGGCCTCGGATCACGCGCGTCGGCAGCCTGCCCGCCTACTCCTCAGTGATCGTGATCGACGTGATGACTTCGCCTGGTGTGCTGGCCGTGGACGGATCGCGCGCGGCGATGGAGTTTACGACCTCCATGCCCTCTATGACCTCGCCGAATACCGCGTGCGCGTCGTCGAGGTGGGGCGTCGGGACGAACGTGATGAAGAACTGGCTGCCGTTCGTGTTGGGTCCGGCGTTGGCCATGGACAGGATGCCGGGCTTGTCGTGTCTCAGGCTGGGATGGAACTCGTCCTCGAATCGGTATCCCGGACCGCCCCTGCCGGTGCCGGTGGGGTCGCCGCTCTGCGCCATGAAGCTGGGTATCACGCGGTGGAAGGTCACGCCGTCGTAATAGCCGTCTCTGGCCAGGAAAACGAAGTTGTTGACAGTCTTCGGGGCTTCCTGCGCGAACAGCTTGACCTCGAACTCCGTCCCGTTGTCCATGGCGAACGTGGCGGTGTAGCTCTTCGATGGGTCTATGGTCATGCTGGGCGCGGAATCGTACTGCTTAATCATCTGTTGTCCTTCCTGTGGTGTCGGGGCCGGGGTTGGGGTTTGCTGAGAACCGTCGGGACTCGTCGGGTCAGTCGATTGGCCGAATGGCAGAGGCGCGTACAGCTCCAGCGTCTCCATCATGTCTTGGAACAGCGAGGCCATGTCATCCGTGTCCTCAGCCGGGGCGGTGAACGTCACGGCGACGCCTTCGGAGCCGTTGATCAGCAAGTACTGTGTAGCTGCGATCCGGACCGTACCGCCACCGAGGAGTTGTTGGTCCATGAGGTACTTGAGCACCACTGCGTCGCCGGCGGGAATCTCGATACTCTCCCTCTCCACTTCGCCGTCCACTGGCATGAGCGTCTGGATCTGCTGGCTGCTGAGATCGGCGAGTGTGTCCAGACCAATCCCCGATCCGACGTCTGCGACGAAGATGTTGAAGTTGGAGACGAACTGTGACCCGTCTGGCGAGTCGGTATCGAATCCGAGCAGCATCACGTTCATCTGGCCCTCGAACTCTTGGATAAGGTCTTCGATCTGCGCGACTACGGCAGGGTCTTCGGACTTGAGGTCTTCAGAAAGCTTCTCTCTTCCGGCCGCGTCGAACGCATACACCGACCACTTCGGCGGCGCCGCGATGGCAAGTCCCTCTGTCGGCATGTCGTACAGCACCCAGCCGTTGCCCTGCTCGATCTCGAACAGCGGGGTACCTTCCACATCTATCTCGTAATCTTCCGGATCGAGCGACGGCGGCAGTGAGACGGCCCCTTCGGGCGCCTCGATCTCCACCGGGACGTTGAAGTCACCCAGCGTTAGTTCTATATTCACTTCGACGTTGCCTGAGCCGAATCCACCGAGCAAACTGTCGGGCTCACCTCCTCCAGAAAGCTCGGCATCTCCGCGGACTGTGATCTTGTGGACTAGGCCATCGTCGGCGCCAACCCAGTAGTCGATGGTGTACTCGCCCGGGACAGGCGAGAGGTCGCCCAGGATCGCATCAGATAGTGAGGCGAGTATGTGATGCGTTTCGACTCCGTTCACCTCCTCGACGCCGATGTAGTCTAGATTCTCAAACAGGTCGATGGAGTCATCAGGTGCATCGTCCAGCAGCGAGTCAATGATGAGGAAGAACTCGATATCGCCGCTGCCGGTGTCATCCTTCAGCCACATGCCTGATTCCGGGTCGGTCATGTAGGCATCGTCTCCGATGTTGACGAACTCGAACTCGAACTTGAAGCCGCCAAGGTCGATCGTGACCTTACCCTTGGAGCGGTCGGGCGGCTGAAAGGACCCATCTACGGTGATGGGAACTTCCAACGATATGCCCCCTGAGCTTCCGCCCACCGACATCTCCATCTCGGCGGCATAACTATCCAGCTCTTGGGTAGCACGCAGGCCGTCTTCGAGAATGGCGGCGGAGTCGGGGAGCGGCTCCGGCGTCATCGTGGGCGTTGGAACCGGCGTCGGAGTCGCGGTCGGCTGAGGAGTGGCTGTCGGAGCGGGGGTTGCCGTTGGGGCTGGGGTCGCTGTTGGAACGGCTGTCGGCGGCGGTGGGACCGGCGTCTGTGTAGGCGGAACGGGGGTTGGCGTCGGCGCCTCCTGGCCTGAGTCGCCGCACGCGGAGGCGAGCAGGGTCAGCGCGACCAGGATTCCGGCGAAGGCTACTATTGTTCTTGTGGACATATCTCTGCGATTGGGGAGTGAAGGATCAGTCATCCGGTCTCGTCTTCCTGCGCTATGTACTTGGACGGACACTTTACTATGACGTTTTCGCTGAGGAAGACCCCGTCGGGATGGTAGCGGCCCTCCAGGATTATCTCAGAGTGATCGTTGAAGAACAGGTCAGGCAGCACGCCGTCGTGGGCGGCGGATAGGCTCTGGTCGCCGTCTGTCAGGTGGAACTGGGCGACGGTCGAACCGTCCTCTCTGTGGAACGTTTCGGGTACCAGCTTGCCGCTGACCCGCACCATCCTGTCCTCCGCGGTGGGGCCGATCCGGTTCATTTCGCCCACTGTGTAGTAGTAGACGGTCGCGGCGTCGAACGCCAGGAAGGCGAAGTAGCCGGCCGCGACTATAAGCACGACAAAGGCTATCAGCAGCTTGATCCGGTGGGAGGAGATCATGCCCTGCTCGGTCTGCTCAGGCTGTAGGCTGTGGGTCTTCTCCATTACACTTCTTCTTGTTCGGCGGCCTGCCGGTCGCGTTCATCGAGGGCGCGTTTCAGAGCCTCGATTTCAATTTGCATCTCCCGCTGGCGGCGTGAAACGTAGAATACGTAGGCAAAGAACGCCGCCCAGGTGACGATGTATACGGCGAAGAGGAATGGAAGGTTCGCCTCGGGTTCGGCTCTCACCTGGCCGGGGGAAGCCGCGTTTGCGACTGTCGAGACTGCCAGCGCGGATAGAATGACCGCGCCGACCACTGCCAATCGCGTCCAAACTCTATTATGCCAATCTCTGGTGAAGCTCATCCAAGTCTGACTCCGACTTTCGCAAAGAGTATCGTTCAATCAGCAGATAAATGTATATGACCGTGAACGTCACCACGGAGACGAGAAGCGTGAGCAGCATCCTGCCGTCCAGGTCAGACGGGATGTTGTTATCTGGATGCGCGCTGCGCCACCAATCGGTTGCCTTGTAGATGATCGGGGCGTCTATGGCTCCGATGAGGGCGATGACAGAGGCGAATCGCTTGCCCTGTCCCCCCGCCGGGCCGTAGGCCCGCACCATCAGGTAGCCCACGTAGATGAACCACAGAATCAGGGTCGTGGTCAGCTTTGGGTCCCAGGTCCACCAGACGCCCCAGACGGGCTTTCCCCAGATGGCGCCGGTCACCAGGATGAGGCTGGCATATATGACCCCAAGCTCTGCGGTCGAGTACGCCAGATCGTCCCACTTCTGGCGGCCGGTGGCCAGGTGCAAAATGCTTGCGACCATCACCACGATGATGGACACCATGCCGATCCAACCCAGCGGGACGTGGAAATAGAAGATGCGCTGGGACACGCCGAGGTTTTGCTCCGTCGGCACCCAGAAGTACACCAGGTACAGGGTGAAGGCCATCAGCAGCGCGCCGGAGATAAGCAGCGCGTCTCTGAGCAGACTGCGGCGAATGGGTGGAGCCGTTTCCGGGTGCTCTGCCACATGAACCATTATATGTGCAATATATCACAAATCGGCTGCGGATTGTTTTTTGAGGCTCCGGCGGCAGCCCCAGAGAGTCTCCGATTTAGAGTTGGAGCAGGCGAGGCTCAACGGGGTCAACAGCGTAATGACTCGTCAGGCTCACACACACGAGTTGCTGGCAGACTAGCCGCTGCCCTTCGGGAAACGATCCATGAAGCCCCTGGTCATTCCGGGCGCCCCTTGACACGAACTAGAGTGCGTTGCTACCATGCTTGCATACGCACATCGGTTCACTGACCCGATCTTATCTCAGACCGCAGGCGCACAAAACCATGCCAAGCAACCTCCTCACCGAGTTGTACGCCGCATACAAGGACTGGTGCATCTTCAACCGCTTCAGCCCCGAAAGCCCCTGCCGCTTCTATGGCTCCATCTGGGATGTTTCTTCACAGTCGAAACGGACAAAAGCAACGTACGCAGGCTGTTCAAGAGCATCAGGCTCCTCGATGAAAGAACGTCAACAGACGTCGACAGGGCGCAAAGGGCACAAGCAGGGCGGGAACGATTTCACGAAAGTGCCCTGCCTCCCAAAGCCGAACCGAATCTCTCCTAGCTTTGAGCAGGGCGCGAAGGGCGCAAAGGGCAGGTTTTTTCAAAAAACTTTTTCTCGCCCCCAAAATCTTTCGACTGTCCGTAAACATGCCCGCCAACAGTCAACGGCCCACTCTCCCTTTATGTGTTAATCACGCGACTATCACTCAAATAAAGGGCTAATAAAGCAGTATAAGGTGCCATTGCGCGGTACATCCCCTCTCCCTCGATGGGAGAGGGCTAGAGCCTGCCCTGAGCCTGTCGAAGGGCTGAGGGTGATACCGCTGCCTACCAAATTGGGACAGCTTCCGTGTACTGTCTGAGGATTGAGGAAGCCGCTGGCTGCCTGTAAACTGTCAACCTATAACCTCGCGGTACCGCGTGACTCTTGGGGAGCCAGTGATGATAAGAAACGACGAGGTCGAAGTGCCTCAGACCTCTGTCAGCGTGTACGAAGCGATCTACCAGAGACGTATGGCCAAGGAGTTCACGGCGGCGGCGGTGCCTGACGGTGTTCTGGCGCGACTGTTCGACGCCGCGATCTGGGCGCCCAACCACCGCCTCACCGAGCCAACACGGTTCTTCGTGCTGAAGAGGGACAGCGTCACCAGGACGAGGGTCGCCGAGCTGGCATGGGAGACCGCGTACAAGAAAGTGGTCAACCCGAACCCGGAACAGAAGCGGAAGTCTGCGGATGCCAGCAGGGACCGCGTTCTCAACGCCCCGGCGTTAGTGTACGTGTACAGCGTCCCAGGCGACAACGAAGAGGTCACTCGGGAAAACTACGCGACCGCCTGCTGTGCGGTGCAGAACATGGCGCTGTCCGCCGTTGCCGAGGGGCTGTGTCTCGATTGGAGCACGGGCGGCGTGACTCAGCACCCGGACCTGGCGGAGACGCTCGGCGCCGACCAGGACTGGATGATGGTGGGAGCGCTGTTCATAGGCGCTCCGCGGTCTGTTCCCCATTCGAGGCGCACATCGCCGTCTGAGTTCGTCACCTGGCTGTCTTGAAACAAAAACCGGTGCAGGCTACCTGAGAGACGCCAGAGAGCGCCGGGCCGCCGTCAGGGTGTAGTCGATGTCCTGATCGGAGTGGGCGGTCGAGAGGAACGAGGTCTCGTAGGGCGAAGGCGCGAGGTATATCCCGGAATTGAGCATGTTGTGGAAGAACTTTCGATACGCCTCGGCGTCGGTCTCGGATGCCTCGGCGTAGCCGGTCACCGGAGTATCGGAAAAATGCAGTCCCCACATCGACCCAAGATGATTGACCTGCAACTCGAGGCCGACCTCCTCGCATATGGCCCTTAGTCCTGTGCAGAGCCGTTCAGTCGATCCGGCGAGCGACTCGTAAACTTCGGGGTTCTGAAGCGCTTTCAAGGTGGCTATCCCGGCGGCCACCGCTATCGGGTTGCCCGACAGGGTTCCCGCTTGGTACATGGGACCCAGAGGGGCCACAGTCTCCATCACGTCCTTCCGACCTCCATAGGCGCCGACCGGCATCCCACCGCCGATGACCTTGCCGAGACAGGTTATGTCGGGCTGGATGTCGAGGTGGTTCTGATAGCCGCCATAGAGGACTCTGAACCCGGTGATCACCTCGTCGAAGATCAGAAGGCTTTCGTGTTTGAGCGTGATCTCTCTGAGTCCCTCAAGAAATCCGGGTTCCGGCAGAACTAGGCCCATGTTCCCAGCCACCGGCTCAACGATGACGGCCGCGACCTGACTGCCGCTGGCATCGAAGATGCGCTCTACCTGCTCCAAGTCGTTGTACGGCGCGACGAACGTGTCGCTGGCCTGTGCCGAGGTTACTCCGGCACTGGTGGCCTGGCTCAGATGGGCCGCTCCTGACCCCGCCTGGACCAGCAGACCGTCCGAATGGCCGTGATAGCATCCTTCGAACTTGAGTATCTTGTCACGTCCAGTAAACGCGCGAGCGAGCCGCAAGGCACTCATGCAGGCCTCGGTGCCGGAGCTTACAAGTCGGATCGTGTCGATCGAGGGGAAAGCGCCGGTGATCATCTCGGCCAGCACTAGCTCCAACTCCGTCGGAGCGCCGTAGCTGGTGCCTAGCACGGCCTGTTCGCGAATCGCCTGGACGACATCTGGATGTGCATGACCGAGTATGAGAGGCCCCCAGGACATCACGTAGTCGATGTACGAGTTCCCGTCCGCGTCCACGACCCTGGAACCCTGCCCGCTCGCTATGAAGGGCGGAGTACCGCCGACATGCGAGTAGGACCTGACCGGACTGTTCACTCCGCCCGGAATGTGGTTTCGGGATCTGGTGAATAGTCGCTCAGAATTCGTCAGCTCCATGAGTTACTCGGCGGTCTTCACGCTGGCTTCGCGCTCGCCGTCCAGCCCGAAGAGCTGATGCACAAGCTCGCTCACCGGCTCCGATTCACCCTGGGCGGCCGCCTCTCGCAGTTTCAAGGTTGGCGAGTGGAGCAGCTTCTTCACGAGCCTGTTTGAAAGCTGGGCGACCACATCCAGCTCGCTTTGAGAGAGGTGCGAGAGCTTGGGAAGCGCCCAGTTCATCTCGCGGGCGCGAATCGCGTCGGCCCGATCTCTCAGAAGCTGGATGCTGTTGGAAACGCTGCGCGTGGACATCCAGGCGGTTAAGCTTTCGATCTGGTCGCCGATTATCCGCTCGGCCGGCTCCACGTAGTGAGAGCGCATTGCGAGGGACTCTTCAACAACAGCCTGTATGTCATCTATGTCAATTAGATGAACACCTGGGATGGTGGACGCACAAGGGTCGATGTCTCTCGGTACGGCTATGTCCACCAGTTGAAGAGTCTCTTCGGCTCTCAGATGCCTCGCCGCCTCGACCGTCTCCCGCGTGAGGATGAACTCCGGGGCGCTGGTGCAGCTGATGACCGCGTTGAACCGTGCCAACCGCTCGACCGTTATCGGCCATTCCAGCACCTGCGCTCCGCTCTCGCGGGCGATAGACTCGGCATGGGATCGAGTTCGATTAACGATAGCAATATCCTGTACGTTCATACCTTTGAGGCACCGCGCCATCGCCCTTGCCATGTCTCCAGCGCCGATGATCAGCACGGCGGTGTCTGCGAGGTCGCCGGCTGTACCGGTCTGGATGTGGGACGCGGCGGCGGAGCTTACCGACGCGGGGAAGCGATTGATGGACGTTTCGGTACGCACGCGCTTTCCGACGGCGAGGGCATCCTGAAACATGCGCGTTAGTACAGGTCCGGCTGAGCCTAGGTTTTGCGCTTCCGCCAGCGCGCGACGGACCTGGCCTAGAATCTCGCCCTCGCCGATCACCATAGAGTCGAGGCCGCTGGCTACGCGAAACAGGTGGCGGATGGCGTCGGTTTCTTCCAGCACGTACGCGTACTCGGCGACGAACCGGCGCGGTATCTGAAGCGCCTTGGCGAACGCCGATCCGCCAGCGTCAATCTGCTCGGAGATGGTGTACACCTCGGTCCGGTTGCACGTGCTGAGCCAGACCGACTCTGAAGCAGTGCCGTCAACTTGCGCCGGAGCGCGACTCTCGGCGGCTGCGAACTTCTCTCGAACTTCGACAGGGCAGGTGTGGTGGCTTACACCGGTGACGGAAAGAACGGGGAACACTTCTGACAGTTCAATGTGTCCAGCAGACACGGAATGTACTATTTCTACCTGCCGCGGGCCTTAACTCTACCAAAACCGCGATGCCTGCGGCGAGGTTGTCTTTGGACGGGATTCCTGAATTTCTTGTCACTCAACCAAGTCGGTGGTAGACTCGAATGCAGTTTATAGAATCTCCCTTCACCCGGCAAGCTGTGGTCTAGCGGAGCATGGCTGCTGGAGGTACTGTTTTTGGCATCGCGCACGACTCCCCGAGGAATCTACTACGGATGGTTCGTGCTGGCTGCCGGTTTCTTCACGCTGTTCATATCGACGGGGTCCCGAAACACGTTCGGGGTATTCGTCCTGCCGATGACCGAGGAGTTTTCCTGGGATCGGACGACCATATCCGCTGTGGTGTCGGTCGGCATTCTGGTGAGCGGCGCGACGCAGCCTTTCCTCGGACGGCTGTATGACCGGTACGGCGGTCGGGTAGTCATATCCATCAGCCTCTTGGTTCTGGGCGCGGCTACGATGCTACTCAGCCTGACGAACAACATCTGGTTCCTGTTCGTCATCTATGGATTTGTGACCTCCACGGCCACCAGTGGGGTATCGCTAGTCACCGTTCACGCGCTGCTATCCAAGTGGTTCCAGGAAAAGCGGAGCCTGGTTCTCAGCATGGTCACCGCCGGAACTTCCGCGGGAAGTCTGCTGCTGGTGCCGCTGGCGTCCAGTCTGATCGAGGTCGCCAACTGGCGCGTTACTTGGCTGATGCTGGGAGGGATCGTAATACTCCTAGCGTTGCCCGTCGTACTGTTCATCGTGAAAGACTCTCCCGACGAGGTAGGGGAGCTGCCGGATGGCGAGGCGCCGCCGGAGTCGTCAGGGTCGTCTGCGGGACCTGCCGCGCCCGCGGCGCGGGGACCGCTGGAGGCCGAATACTGGCTTGACGCTTTTCGTTCCAAGCCGATCTGGCAGCTATCGGGCGCGTACTTCGTATGCGGCGTGACCACGATCATCATCTCAACGCACTATGTGCCTTTCGCCCAAGATAGGGGCGTGTCGCCTCAGATGGCGGCGTCGGCATTCGGTTTGATGATGGGCCTCAATGCGGTCGGCGTGGTCGTTATCGGACTCCTGTCCACCAAGTTCAGCCGCAAGAAGCTGCTGGGCACCGTTTACTTCGTTCGATTCTTGGCATACATGACGCTGATACTCGGGCCGAACGCGATTGGGATATGGGGCTTTGCCGTGATGGCAGGGCTGTCGTGGATAGCGACGCCTCCGTTGACCACGTCGCTCACAGCGGACATCTACGGGTTGAAGAATATAGGCACGCTGAACGGGATATCTACCTTCTCGCACCAGATCGGGGGATCGATCAGCGTTCTGTTGGCCGGCGTGCTGTACGACAACGTATCCAGCCTGGAGATTCCGCTTGGGTTCACCAGCCTGACTCTCGTAGGCTACGAGATCCCGTTCCTGCTTGCCGGTCTCACTCTGCTGGGTGCTACGCTTGCGAGCTACTCTGTCAAAGAGTCCAGGTACTCAGTGCGGTATCAGCCGATCAGGGCGACTCCCGCTGTGGCGTCCTCAGTCGATGGCGACTGATGTCCCTGCCCCTTCTCTGGGTGCCAGCCCACCACGGAGAGCCGGGAGACCCCGTCCTTCTGGAGTGGATCAAGCACCAGATAGACGCGATGGTGGGTCTCGGTGACTGGGCTATGGTGGCTATATCGGCCGCTATCGTAGTTGCGATTCCGATAGGCATCCTGGGATTCTTCATCCTCCAGCGCGCGCGGGGGCAACGGTAGAGTCTCCGCGGAGCGAGTCTCTTCTGAGCGTCTGAGTTATAATCTCGCCACTGCGTGTGAGCTGCTGGAACGTCTATGAGCGCAAGACTCGGTCTGAACATCCTGCTGGCCGCGGCGATCATCGCGACCGCCGCCGGCGGCATTGTGCTGATGTTCAGGAGCGCGGACCGGTCCGACGGCGTGGTCGTCACGATGCCCACACCCACCACCGCACCTGATGTTGCGGCTATGGGTTCAACCATCAAGGTCTATGTGTCCGGGCAGGCTAACCTGCCGGGCGTGTACGAGCTGCCGGCCGATTCGCGGGTCGATGACGCTTTGCGAGCTGCCGGGGGACCGACATCGCAGGCAGACCTGGATAGCGTGAACCTGGCGAAAAGGCTGTCGGACGAGGACCAGATTCACATTCCAAGTCGTGACGAGGGAAGATCTGCGGTATCCACAGGGTCGAAGGGGTCTTCACCGCCGGGCAAAGTGCTTCTGAACACCGCCACCGCGGAGGATCTGGAGACCCTCCCCAACATCGGCCCCAGCAGAGCCAAGGCGGTCATCGAGCATCGCGAGAAGAACGGTCCATTCGCCAAGGTGGACGACCTGACGAATGTCAGCGGGATAGGCACGGGAATCCTGGAGTCCATCCGCGATCTGGTCGAGGTTCGCTGAGCGAAACGCTCTGTCGAAGCACTTTGAGATAGTCGTAAGTCTGTCGCTTCCCGAATAGGGCGATTTGAGGCTCGGACAGCGCAAGAAGTTCGGGCGGGCGCGTGCTAGCATCCGGTCATTGATGTCTTTCGGGAGGTCATGATGCCACCGGACTTCATGAGGGAATCTGCGACGGCTGGGCTGCTGTCCGCCTTTGGTGTCGTGCTTATATTCTCCATTGCGGCGCTCGTTGCTCACTTTGTCCTGTCCGCTGCGGCCAGACACCGCCGCCGGGTCGCTGAGAACTCGCTGGATGCCCAAGTGCTCAGCACGCTCAACGGCCCGCTCGTCCTCTTCTTCTTGGTTCTTGGTTTGATGCTGGCGTACCAGGTACTGGCCAGCATCGACGAGCCGGCGTTCAAGCTCTTGACCGACAATCGCCACTGGGCCTTGAGGGTCTGGCTTGTGATCGTAGCGATCGAGGTCAGCTATATTGCGTCTCACGTGCTCCAGGCGCTGATGGTGTGGTATGTGGAGAACATCGCTGAGCGGACGGCGACCAATCTGGACGACAAGCTGATGCCGCAGGTGCGCCGCGTCACTCCGATCGTTGTCTATGCAATTGGAATCCTGATGGCGCTGGACCTTATCGGAATCTCGATCACGCCTCTTGTGGCCGGGCTGGGCATTGGCGGTCTTGCCGTGGCTCTGGCGCTCCAGCCTACGCTCAGCAACTTCTTCTCCGGCACCTATCTGATTACCGAGGGCGAGCTGAACGAGGGCGACTTCGTGGAGCTGGACGGCGGCCCGGCAGGGTTCGTGGTAGACGTGGGCTGGCGCAGCACAAAGGTGAGGGACAGGTTCAACAACCTGATCATGATCCCCAACTCCAAGATGATCGACAGCATCATGACCAACTACTACAGTCAGACGAGGCTGATGACGGTTTTCGTGGCGTGCGGCGTCAGCTACGAGTCCGACCTGAAGCGTGTCGAGGAGGTGGTGCTCGAGGAGGCAAAGGGAGTCAGAGAGGACTTAGAGGAGGCGGTGGACGACTACGAGCCTCTGATCTACTTCACGGATTTCGGCGACTCGAACATCGATTTCGTTGTGCTGCTGCAGGCTGAGGACCGGGCCGGTTCATTCGTAGTAAAGCACGAGCTGATCAAGCGGCTGCATGACAGGTTCAATAGAGAGGGAATCGAGATCAATTACCCCGTGCGCAGGCTGGTAATGCCCCCTGACGCTGTGACAAGCTGAAAACTCGAGCTTGAGAAAGTAGAATGTGTCGGCGCGCGGGCAGGCGGAGGCCAATCCAGCGTGCCGGACGAGTGAATGAGCGCTAAGACCGAAATCACTGAAGCCAGAATCGCCGAGTTCTGAAATCTGAGCAGCAGTTGTGAATCCCCTTCGGGTGAGCCAGAAGTGATAGAGCTTTTCAGAACGCTGAAGCCGTATTTCATCGTCTTTACGGCGAGCGCGTGTACGCTGATCATCGAGATCGTGGCAGGTAGGATATTGGTGCCGACGATCGGAGTGTCGCTGTACACCTGGACCAGCATCATCGGGATCGTGCTCGCGGGCATCAGCCTCGGCAACTACCTCGGCGGGCGGATTGCCGACAAGTACCCTTCGCCGGTTACTCTGGGGCTTATCCTGCTCGCAGGCGGGGTGGCGAGTATCGGAATCCTGCCGGTCGATCAGTTTCTATCCGACCGGTTCTTGGCGCTGCCGATCATCCCTCGGATCGTGATGCTGACGGCGGTGCTGTTCCTCCTGCCGGCGGTTATCCTGGGAATGGTGTCTCCGGTCGTAATCAAGC
>JAKZVY010000171.1:0-5623 GCA_047515825.1 Dehalococcoidia bacterium | reverse complement strand
CCTTCAGGTACCCTGTCTCCCGCGCAAACCGCAGGCTGCGCTCGAACACATCCCTCGCCTTCTTGTGCAGTATCAGGCGCGCCCGAAACAACTGAAGCGTACTCTTGGCGAACGGCCTGTCTTCCACTTCGATACCCAGCGCCACCTTTCAGCGTATGTCGAAGTCGGCCCTCTGCTTGGCCTCAGCATCACTCGCCCTGTCATAGGTCTGAAGAAGCAGCGCGGTCGCCAACAGACTCGGCGGCACACTGTCCCTCCCGTTGTCAGCGCAGTACAGTTCCGCAAAGTCCTCGTCCCGAAACAACTGCCCACGCATCGAGGCTAGCAGGCCGTAGAAACTCTCACGTCCCACGTGATCTATGTACAGACTGTCGGCTTCCCAAAGCCCTCTCTGGCCGGACTGCTTTCCCAGCATTCCCGTCCTCCGCTATCACTGATAGCTGCAAGTATAGTCCCTCGCTGCCACTTTCCGGCCAGATTTCTAGGGCCGCCACTGCGATGACCGCGATCCCGACCAGCATGAGCGCCCGCTCTGTCGCCAGTGACTCGATCCTGAACAGGAACCCGAAGGCTACGACCCCGGCATTGCCGCCTGCCCCGACTATTCCGGCCACCGAACCCAGCGCGCCCCTGTTGACTGGAAAGTCGTCGTTGCCTTCGACTTCGGCCCTGTCCGACGACCCCAAAATCCTCATGCCGCACTGAAACGCGCAGTAAGGACAGTGCGTCTCGACATCGTATGTTACAAAGTTGACAATACGCCGCTGACGCGCGGACACTATGCCCCCAGAGCGGAGGGAAACCCGATGCGGACATCGATGTTGATTTGCCTGGCGCTTGCCGTCATATCGGCCGCCGCGTGCTCCGCGACCGGCGCGCCATCCTGTCCTGAAGAGACCGACCGGTTCGTCAAGTACCAGCTCTTCATGGGTCGCAGCAACCAGGACGGCGAGGTCGTGGATGACGCGGCCTGGGACGCTTTCCTCGAAGATACCGTGACCCCGCGCTTCCCCGACGGTCTGACCGTACTCGACGCTCGAGGCCAGTGGCGCAACTCGGAAGGACTGGTCCTGAAGGAGCGCTCCAAGCTGCTCGTAATCCTGGCCCCGCCGAGTGACGACGGAATGGGCCTGATCGACGAGATCTCCGACGAGTATGAGCGCCGCTTCAACCAGGAGTCCGTGCTGAGGGTCATGTACGACGTCTGCGTCTCCTTCTCCTGACCCACGCTGGACGTCCAACCCCGCATTAGCTCCCAGGGAAGACCTCCCCGTGTTCCGACGCTCTAGTCTGCAACGTGCAGAGGTTCCTCCAACACATCGAGGATTGCTCCGGCGCAGTACACGCGATTGCGCCGCGCCTCTCCAACACGGGCGACGACGCCTGCCTCCTCCAGCCGGTCAATGGCTCTCTGGGCTGTCGTGAACGCCACTTCCAACCTGCCAGCCACGCCACCCACAGTCCAGAAAGGGTTCTCGGTGAAGAAGTCGAGCGCTCTCTCCGGGAGCCGGGACTGACTCCGGGCCAGTCCTTGCTTCCAGTGGGAGAGTAGATCGTCGATACGCTGAATTCGGTTCACGGCGTCGTCGGACTGGAGAGCCACGCCTCTCAGGAAGTAGATCAGCCACTCCTCCCACTCGCCCCGCTCCGTCACACCGAGCAGACGCGCGTAGTATTCCGCGCGGGTGGCCTCGAAGTAGGCGCTCAGATAGAGCAGTGGCGAGGGGATGATGCCCCGACTGACCAGCAGCAGCGTGATGAGCAGCCTCCCCACGCGCCCATTCCCATCGAGAAATGGGTGAATCGCCTCGAACTGCGAATGTGCCAGAGCAGCGTGAAGCAGCGGCGGCAGGGAGTCGTCGTACAGGAACCACTCCCAGGCATCAAGACACGGCACCAGCTCCGAAGGCGGCGGAGGGACATAGGTCGCGTCGTTCAGCGTGCACCCAGGCGGTCCGATCCAGTTCTGGCTGCGCCGGAACTCCCCCGGAGTAGCCACGTCGCCCCCAACACCCCGCATGCACCTCGCGCACCAAGCGCAGCGACACAGGCAACGTCTCCAGACGTTCCAGGCCGTACTCTAGAGAAGCTACGTAGTTGCCCACCTCGCGCAGGTCAGCAGGGCTTCGCGCCACAGCCGCGCCAGCCTCGGCGGCCAGCAGCTCGCCAAGGGTCGCCTGGGTTCCCTCGATGCGGCTGGACAGGACAGCCTCTTTGCGCACGAAGGGCCGGATCAGTAGGTGTGGATTGGGCAAGCGCCGCCCCTCGTCGGCAAGCCTGCCTATAGCCCGGTCGGCGGACGAAAGGTTGACGGTGAGACTCTCGTCCCACGTCAGAGGCGGCGGAAATGGGGCCGGTACGTAGGCCCGGTAGCCACCCGGACAAGTCATCAGATGACCATGAGGCTGGCGTTTGGGGTCGGATGCAGATGCCACATGGTCCCTTATTAGCGGAGATGAGAGTAGCCTAGTCTCTTATTATCGACATAGTGTCCCTACGAAAACAAGCCCAGACGTCTTCATTCCGCAGGGTCTCCAGTTCTGAGGCTTTCGAGCGTCCGCAGCGCGTTCTGAACGTGGCTGGCCATATTTGTACTCTGAGAGCGCAAACCGCTCGCCGGAGCCGGAGGTAACCGTGAAGTACGGAGCTTTGGAGCCGATTTTAGGCATTGCCTAGTTCATAATTGCATTGCGCGCGCATCGCTTGTCAAGATGCCGCATGACGTCATTGATATGGTTACCAAAGAAAGGAATGTTCCTCAAAATTACGGTTACCGACCAATCAGGAGGTAACCGTGAATCGACAGAGTATTCGAGACTACATCGTGCGACAGCAGCAGAGGTACCACAAAGCTAACAGGACGGAGAAAGGAAGGATACTGGACGAGGTTGTGGCGGTAACAGGGGATCACCGCAAGTCGGCGATACGCCTGCTCTCTGGGCGGAGCCGTGGGGGTCGAGGTGCGCGTGTGGGCAGACCGGTGGAGTATGGCCCCAAGGTGGCGGCAGCGCTCAGGGTGGTCCATGAGGCGGCCGGCGGCATCGGTGCGATACGACTGCATCCGTTCGTTGGAGAGCTGGCCTCACGACTGGTGAGATTCAGAGAGTTGAGGATGGACGTTGAGACAGAGGTGCTGCTCAGCCGGGCGAGTGCGGCAACGTTGGAGCGGTTGTTGGCTGCGGACCAGGTGCCGGTGAGAAGGAAGGTGAGGAGCCTGACTAAGCCTGGGACGACGCTTCGGAACCGTATAGCGGTGCGGACGATCAGAGACTGGGACGACGCCCGTCCCGGCTTAGTCGAGGTGGACACGGTCGCACACTGTGGAGCGACGACGGAAGGGTTCCATCTGTGGACGGTGACGGCTGTGGACGTGGCGACTGGGTGGGTTGAGATGGACGTGGTGTGGGGTAAGACGCAGGAGCGAGTGGGAGCAGCGATACGCAGAGTGCATAGAAGGCTGCCTGTCCCGCTGCTGGGCTCAGATAGCGACAACGGGACGGAGTTCATAAATCACGGGCTGTACAGGTACTGCGAGGAGCATGGGATCACGTTCACCAGGAGCAGGCCGTACCGAAAGAACGACAGCGCCCACGTCGAGCAGAAGAACGGGGCTGTGGTGCGACGGCTGACCAGTCACGCACGGTACTCGTCCTCGGCAGCCTTCAAGCAGTTGAAGCAGGTCTATTCGCTCGCCAGGCTCCATGTGAACTTCTTTCAGCCGGTCAGACGGCTCAGGGGGAGAAGTCGTGATGGGTCCAGGATCATGCGCCACCACGACGAGGGTGCGACCCCGTACCAGCGAATGCTGCGGAGCGGGGTGCTGGTGGGAGCTCGCCAGGCGGTCATGGAGAGACTCTACCTGTCACTCAATCCTCTGGTTCTGAGCCGTCAAATCGAAGCCGAGACCGAAAAACTTCTACGCTTAGCATGGCGCCAGGGGGAGCCGCTTTCGTGGTCACCCCTTCGGTAACCGTAATTTTGAGGTCACAGATCTTTTTCGGTAACCATTTCTTTTGAGGTTGCACGGGGCGGGGTGACGAAAATGCGATTCACGGACAATGAAAAGGCCCTACACCTGCCTCGCAGGTCAGCGGCCTTAAATGCACTCAGACCCCACACTCGCGACCGTCACGCATCAGCGGCGCGACAGACTTGAGCGTCTGTCAGGTGTATGAGGGAGGGTTGGTTGAGAAGGGCCGGGTTAGGAGGCGGTCTTCCACTCCAGCAGTCTGGCAACTTCCTCGGTTTGGACTTCGGGGTAGCTCACGTGCCCGCAGGCGAGGCAGGCGATGTAGAAGCCTTCAACATCGCGGCGGATCTGGCGATCTCCGCTGCAGCGGATGCAGGACCTGAATAGCACAGAGTGCTCCCGGAGGGCACTCTGTGCCGTGACTATCTCTCTCATTTCGACACGTACTCCTTTGGGAAATCCTTACCACTGTACCCCACGATGACAACATTGGTGTTAACGCGACATTAACGAAACCTTAACAACCGATTGGAAAGTGTGATATAGATTATTCCACTACGTGAAGAACCCACTTGAATCACCCACCGCATCCGACACCCAACCCAAGAAGCCACTATGCCGGACTTTCCCCATATCGCCAAGCTGGTTGAGGATGTCCACCCCTGGGCTGGGAACAGCGCAGCACCGACTGTGCGCCCGGTGCGCCCTATCTAGGGCTTCGGGTTCTCCATGAAGACGGTCACCCCCATATCGGCGTAGTGGTCGCGCAGCTTGTAGTCGTAGTTGCGGAAGCTGATCCTGACGTTCGTCCCCTCGAGCTGCTTCAGCGCATGGCGTACGCAGTCGTCAACCGACTGCAGCGGGTGATGCGGATGCGCCTCGATGTCGTAGCTGAGGTCCGCCGGACCCCACGTCAGGCAGGTTATCCCCGGCTTCGCGAGCTGACGCGCGTTGGTCACGGCCCGCAGAGTCTCCATCTGGATGCACAGGTATCCGTGGTTGTTCCACCACTCCGCGTACTCCAAACGGTCATTCACCTGGTCGATGCCGTACCGCGCTGCGCCGCCCCAGCTCCGCCGGCCCACCTGCGGATAGTAGAACCAGCTTATCGCCTCATCCACCACCGCCTCGTCCTCAACCAGCGGCACCTCGATGGCCAGCGGGCCCAGGTCCAGCACGTTCCCGACCAGGTAGGCGTGACGTGGGTGCTTGATCCTGAACTGCACCGGTATGCCCACCTCCTTCGCGGTCTCGCAGTACGCCACAAGCCGCTCCTCGCTGTAGGGGGTGTGCTGGGCGTCGGCATTGATGAAGTCGTAATCGTCCTTGCTGAGGATGTCCTCCATCTGCGCCTTCGTCGCCGTCACAGGGACCGACACTCCCAGCACTCTATCTCCCCGAACTATCTTCTCTTTCAATGATGTCATTGCATACTCCTTCAGTCATCTTGAATTGCCTCTGATGTCGCCTTCACTCTAGCAGTTTTAGCTTGTCCCTCAGTACATTCTCAAAGTCACTCCGTCGAACAGTTGCCGCCGCCAGCAGCTTCTCACTGGAGGCTTCCAAAGTCAGAACCTCCCAGTGTCCACGAACAAGACGACCATCGCTCGACAACTCCGGAACCAGCCAAATGATGTCGCCGTCATCCAGATC
>JAKZVY010000170.1:0-5192 GCA_047515825.1 Dehalococcoidia bacterium | reverse complement strand
CGACGATCCGATCCCGTAGCTAATTCAGCCTTGAAGACGGGGCCTCTCCTTTCACCTGCTGGGTGAAAGAACGAATTGTCGAAAATGACCAATTTAGCTACGAAACTCAACCGCATCGCCAATTAGGTGGTGGATTTGGGTCCTGATTGCGCACTTGCGGAACGGGCGTATAGGTGATAAACAAGGGGTGACGAACGAGCGATTGTGAACAGGAGGTATGTTATGCGGTTCTCATCCTGGAAATTAATTGTCTTGTTGGGATTGCTGGCAGTGCTGGCCATGACGCTAATTCTGGCCTGCGGCACAGAATCGACTGCGACGCCTGAGCCTACTGCAACGTCAGTGCCGGAACCGACTGCGACGCCTAAGCCTTTTGTGATAGGCGTAATGGAATCCGTCACCGGGCCGGGGGAAACCTATGGCACGGTAATGGTCCAAGCCAAGCAGATGGCCGTTGACGAGATCAACGAGGCCGGCGGGATCGATGGACGGATGATTGAGCTTGTGGTCGAAGACTCGAAGTGCAGCGCCCAAGACGCTATCACGGCCTACAACAAGCTGACCGACGTGGAAGACGTGAAGATCATCCTCGGCACCTCGTGCAGCGGCGCGATGCTTGGGGCCGCACCTCTGGCTGAGGCGGAGGGAGTCGTCTTGTTCTCCGCTTCGGCGACGAATCCTGACATCGCCGAGGCGGGAGACTACATCTTCCGCACAGCCATAAACGACAATCAGCTTGGCGTCGATACCGGCAACGTGCTCTGGGCCGACGGGGTGCGCAAGCTGGCTACGATAACGGAGCAGACCGATTACGCCGAGGGTGTGAGGCGGACTACGGTCGCACAGTTCGAGAAGCGCGGCGGTGAGGTGGTGGGCGCTGAGCGTTACGCATCCGACGCTACCGACTTCAGAAGTCAGCTCACGAAGCTCTTGGACGAGAACCCAGATGCCCTGCACGTCGCCGCTCAGTCGGAGTTCACCAGCGGTACCATCATGAAACAGGCCCGAGAGCTCGACTTCACCGGCCCAATCTACGGGGAATCCGTGACCACTGGGACAACCGCCTTGGAGATAGCGGGCGACGCCGCTACCGGCGTAAAGGGAATCATTCCCAGCCCCGATCTGACCACGGACAAGGGCAAGGAGTTCCTCGGCAACTTCAGAGCCCGCTACGGCTATGTCACTTTGGCTTGGTTCCTGGGGTCCGCTTACGATGACGTTTACATCGCGGCTGAGTGCCTCGAGAAGACGGGCGACGACCAAGACGCAGACGGGTTCAGGGACTGCCTGTACGACACAACCTGGAGCGGCGCTATCGGAGCCGACTATAGCTTCGACGAAAAAGGCGAGGTCGTCGGCCTTTCCAACGAAGTGGTGGAGGTCCTGCCGACTTCGCAGAGGACCGAAGAGAACCAGGGCTTCAAGTACTTGGGCGCGGCGCCGACCGAGTAGAGCCATAGGTCGCCGTAGTCCAATTTGGATGACCAATTGACGCGGACAGTTTCGTTCGCCAAGACGTAATGCCTCCCGTGGCGTTCAAGCCGGACACTACGGGAGGCAAAGTGGAGGCCCCGTACATCGATGAGTCTCGACACACTGAGGTTCGCTTTGGGGGGCTATCTGTTTGCGGGCGGTGAGCGCCGTGGCAGAGTCCTGGGGACGGTTCTGGCTATAGCGGTTGCGGCCTACATTTGCTGGAAGATCACCGAATCTCCAGGACAGGCCGTGCAGTTTGCTTTCAACGGCCTATCCGTGGGGGCGGTGTACGCCTTGCTCGCGATGGGGTTCACCCTCGTTTACAGCACCGTCTGGTTCTTCGATCTGTACTACGGCGCGGCGGCCGCGCTGGGCGCGTATGGCGTCTTCTACTTGAGGTCTCAGGAAGCCCTGGGCGGGCTGTACGAGGTGAACAACCCGTACGTCAACATCTTGTTTGCGGTGGTGACCGCCGGAGTGGTGGCGTGGACGCTTCACGTGAGCCTATTCAGCCGACTCAGCGCCCGATTCAGGCCCAGGGCGGTGCTCGTGACCGGGGGGCTGCTGGCCGCCGGCGTCGGGGTGTACATGGGGCTCGTCTTGACGTATCCGAAAGAGCTAAACGTTATGCTCAGTCCAGCGGTCGGTATTGTCGTCGCGGCAGCCGCTGGCTGGGCGGTGCATCGTAGCGGTCGGAGCATATTCTCGGGTGCCGGTTCGATGCCGTTCCTCGTAATTGCCGCGATTGTGGGAGTGGCGCTGGGGACGTACTGCGCGCTTCTGGTGGCGGGCGCTCCGGGGTCGAAGTTGTATCTGAGCTGGGTGGTGTCGTGCCTGCTGGCGGGTATTGTCGGTCTCGCCTTTTACCGGGGTCTGTACGTGTACATGCGGGAACGTGCAAGGTCGCCGCTCATAATGCTGGTGGCCTCGCTTGGCATCTTGCTGGCAATGACCGCAGCCACCGTCATTGTCTTCGAGAGCGCGCCGCGTCCACTTCCCGATGCCTTCGGCAGCGAGCCCTGGACGATCTTCGGGGGCAACATCAAGGGGTTCAACGTCTTCACCATCGGCGTGGCCCTCGTTGGCTTTGTGGGGCTGCTGATCCTTCTCAGGGGGACGTCGTTCGGAAAGGCGGTGCGGGCGATAGGCGACGACGAAGAGGTGTCCAAGGTGGTGGGGATAAACACCACCATCGTGATCGCCGCTGTGTTCTTCATAGGTGCGGTCTATGCGGCCATGGCCGGACTGTTGAGCGGCCACGATACGGCTATACAGCCGAGGATGGGGCTGCTGCTCTTGCTGAAGGGCTGGATAGCATCCGTGGTCGGAGGTATTGGGAACCTCTACGGCGCGATTGTCGGCGGATTCGCCCTGGGGATGATCGAGCAGTTCGGCATCTGGGACCTGGCGGGGGAGTGGAAGGAAGTTATCTCTTTCCTCGTCCTGATCCTGATCCTGACATTCTGGCCCAAGGGCCTTCTGCCGAGGAAGTAGCGATATGTCGATTGACTCAGGGGGAGCCGGAGGACTGGCGAGGATTGCGCGCAATCCGAGGGAGCTTCTGGCGTCCGCCAGGGGCAACGTGGAGCTTTGGGCAAATCTGCTGATTATCACGTGGGCGGTCGGGTTCATGCTGTGGCAGGGAGACGGGTTTGCCATCGCAGTGGGCACCGTCTTTGCTATCTGGGCGATCCTGACGGTTAGCTTGAACTTGGTAGTGGGGTTTACGGGGCTGCTGTCGGTAGGGCACATCGGCTTCTTTGGCGTCGGGGCGTACGCTATGGCGATTCTCACCTCGGACACGGCATACGAACAGCTGCGTACGGAGGCCATCCCAACTTTCGAGTGGCCGTTCTTCGCCGCGCTGCCGGTGAGCGCAATCCTGGCGGGCGTGGTGGCCATTGCGGTCGGCGCGGTGCTCAACAGGTTCAGGGATGACATATTCGTCCTCGTTTCGTTTGGATTCGCCATCATCTCATTCAACGTATTCCTGAGTTGGCGAGGTCTTACCAGGGGCGCGTTTGGCATTCACGATATTGCCCGGCCCGAGATTTGGGGATGGAGGCTCAGTGGCGAGTTGGAGTTCCTGGTGTTTGTTCTCGCACTCCTCGCGCTTGTCATGTTGGTCTGCTGGTTCATAGTGACATCGTCATTCGGACGGGTGCTTACCGCCATACGAGAAGATGAGGAGGCCATAGAGGTCTTTGGTTACCAGGCTACGCATTACAAGCTGGCGGTGTGGACCATCTCGGCGATGATGGCGGGTTTGGCCGGCGGCCTGTTTGCGAGTTGGACGAGCTTCATCGATCCGAACTCATTCGTTCTGTTGGAATCTATGCTACTCGTCTGCATAGTGATACTTGGAGGACTGGCGACGATCTGGGGTTCGCTCTTGGGCGCGATGGCCTTTGTGCTACTGGAAGAGGGAATGCGCTTCTTGCCGTTCATACCTTCAGAGTATGTCGGCCAAGCGCGGCTGGTCGTTCTGGGTGTCCTGCTGGTGCTGCTGATGCTGTTCAGGCCGCAGGGCCTGGTTGGGAGGTACAGGCTGTGAGCGCCGAGCCTGTCCAGGATGGCGAGACGTTCGCCCTTCAGACGGTCGATATCTCAAAAACCTTCGGGGTTGTCAGAGCGGTGGACGAGCTCAGCATTGCCATTCCGAGAAGGGGTATGACGAGCGTGGTCGGGCCGAACGGGTCGGGGAAATCGACGCTGGTGAACCTGCTGAGCGGCGTTATGCCTCTGGACGGGGGACTGGTGATCATTGACGGAGTTGGCCTGCGTGTGGTTAAGGCCCATGAGAATCCCGCGCATGGCATCACTCGCACGTTTCAGGAGGTGCGGCTCTTCGAGCAGATCAGCGTGTGGGACAATATCATGGTGGTTCTGACGAAGCGCGGGATATTTCCGGCACTGATGGAACGTATGAAACCGAGCTACCGGGAGAGGGCGCGAACTATCCTTCAAAATGTCGGATTGTGGGAGAAGCGGAATGACCTCGCGATGAACCTGTCCTATGGCCAGCGGAAGCTGCTGGAGATCGGCCGCGCGATGGTTCTGGAAGTCAATACACACCTGTTCGATGAACCTTTCGCAGGTCTCTTTCCCCAGATGATGGAGAGGGTGAAGGTGATAATGAAACAGATGCGGGATGAGGGGAACACCATCATATTCATCTCCCACAACATGGAAATAGTCCGGGAGATGTCGGACCACCTGATCGTGCTGGACAGCGGCAAGCTCCTCGCTGAGGGCGACGTGGATGAGGTCTTGAATCGCCCGGAGGTTATAGAGGCATACCTGGGCGCTTAGCCTCAATTCGAAGGTCAGACATTCTCGACAATCGGTACGGGATAGTTGGATGGACGCAATGGAAGAGACGGTACAGGGACGAGACAACGGCGCGGTGCTGCTGGAGCTGACGGACATATCCGTGCACTACGATGCTGTCGTGGCGCTGAGTGAGGTATCGCTGGGGGTTCAAAAGGGTGAGGTCGTGGCGGTGATGGGTCCGAATGGGGCAGGGAAGTCCACCGTCCTGAAGGCCGTCATGGGACTGGCGCCCGTGGTCGGCGGGGAGGTGTACTGGCGTCAAGAGCTGCTGGCGGCGGCCACTCACGAGATAGTGAAAGAGGGCATTGCATTTGTGCACCAGGGCAGGAGAGTCTTTACTCATTTGACCATCCAAGAGAACCTGGAGATGGGCTGCCTGTACC
>JAKZVY010000169.1:0-32004 GCA_047515825.1 Dehalococcoidia bacterium | reverse complement strand
CGAAGAAGAGTTGGAGTCGGCGCTGCTACAGGCGCTATCCGAGGACGGCCCCTGGTTCGTAGTCGCCAAGATCGTCGAAGAGGAGTACCTGCCGGTGGCGCCGATCGAGCCTGAGATGACGCTGTACAGGTTCAGGGCGTCATTCGGCGCCCGGCCTACGGCCGGTTAAGTTGAAGAGCTATGTCCTCTGAACGACGGGTATCGGGGACTCCACCTGGACACGCTCAGATGGCTGACCCACCGGGCCGCGGATCTCGGCCATTAGCCATCCAACCGTACCGACCGTGATCAGTCCGAGGCTCGCGAAGATGGTGACCGCGGTCGCCGGAGATGTCGCCTCGGCGACCGCTCCTATCATCAGAGCGCCGATAGGACCGGCTCCAATCGCGAGTGAAATCACTCCGAGCGTGCGTCCACGCATCTCCTCTCTCGCCGCGAGAACCACTATCGTGGACTGCATCGTTGCGAAACCGGCGGCACCGAGTCCGAGCAGTACCAGCACTGGAAGCGACAAGGCGAACCACCTGGACGCCGCGAAGACGAGCACCATTGTCAGGGCAATTAGCGATCCTGCCAGATAGACTCGCCCGTGGTACTTGATCTGGCGCGCCGACGCGATGGATACCGAGCCGATGATCGCGCCGAGGCCGTCCGCGCCCATAAGAATGCCCATGAGTCCGGGTCCGATGCCGAGCGTGTCACGCGCTATGACGGGTACCATCTGCATGTACGGGAACAGCAGCAGGTTCATCAACACCGTGATAATCACCGTAGTCAGGATGATGCGATCAGTGCGCACGTATGCGAAGCCATCGGCCAGATTCCTGGCGATGCTCATAGAAGCCACTTGCGACACTCGGGCCGGCAGCCTGAGTGGAGCCAGAAACGCGATTGAGAGCGAGTAGAGCGCGATTATGGCGTAGTACCCGCCGGTCACGCCGACCGCGGCGATGAATCCGCCCGCCAGCGCGGGTCCGGCCATCCTGCTCGCGTGCATCCCCATCGAGTCCAAGGCCATGGCATTGGTTACTTTCGCTCTGCCGATCAGGTCGAGGACTATGGAGCGTCTTGATGGCATGTCGAATGCCCATCCGAGTCCGCTGGCGAGCACGACTAGGTAGGCGTGCCAGTACTGCACCATCTCGGTCAGCAGCAGAGTGACCATCGCGACTCCGGCAGTCAGGTTGAGCAACTGCATCGCTATGAGAAGTCGACGACGGTCTACGCGATCGACCAGCACACCCCCCACTGCGCCGAACAGCAGCAACGGCGCCATCCCGAAGAAACCGACCAGAGCCACCCTGAACGGCGAGCTAGTAAGGTCGAGCACCAGCCAGATCAGGAGGGTCATCTGCATCGAGCGGGAGACGTACGCGAAGAAGTTCGCGGGCCACAGAAGACTGAAACCGCGGTTGCGGAATGCCTCGAAGGTCGTCGGTAGGCGGGCGTGGCGGGGTCTGAAGTGTGAAGTAACAGCCATGAAACACTGGTCGCTAATTCTAGCGCGCACATGGCGTCCAAGAAAGGGTCAAAGGGGTCGATCCCAGATTACGATGGCATTGCAGCGTTGGCGGGTGGGGGCGCTTCACGAAGCGCCTCTACGGACATCAGTGGTGGATTTCGGTCGGTGTTCTCAACACACGCAGCAGCGTAAGGTTGCGTACTTCGCTACCCCTGTGGATTCCCGCCCACGTTTCCACGAGGGCAAGCCCCCGTATCGGAGTACGGGACATGCTTTCGCGGGAATGACCGAGGGGTAGCCATGCACGTGTAGAGGATGCCCCACAGGGTGATGGAGAGTCGGCGAGATCGGTTACTGGTGATGTGGGAAAGGCACTCTGGCATAGTGGGAAAAGTTTTTGTTTGAAATGTCACTTTTGTCACTGGTCTAAAGCTGTATGTCGGTCGGTCCAGCTTTAGCGGGGCGAGGCGAAATGTCACTGATTCTTCTTGAAATGTCACTGACCTCTGCCGAAATGGCACTGTCTGTGACGTTATGGTTCAGGAACATGGCTTCATGTGTTGCGCGAAAGACCCAAAGATACGGGATGTTGGTGGTGAATAGTTGTTGGGAATAGTCAGAGTGGACTGTGCCGGGTCCCGCATCCGAGCACGGGGTGAGGTTGTTCTTGGGGCGGAGCCCTTCAAAAAGATTTTTAAGTTTTCCTGCACTATCTGCACTGTCTGCCCCCGTTCCAAAGCTAAGGGAAGGGCGGTCCAGCTTTGGGGCGGTTAGTGCACTTTCTGCACCGTTGCTGCACTATCTGCCCCCGTTCCCGATGTGGCGCGGACATGGGTTCTGGGCAATAGGATAGCATGGGGTTGGATTGGGGTTCAAGTCTATTATCAAGAGGTGTTCTCAGTACGCGCTGGCGGCGTAAGGTTGCGTACCCCGCTGCCCCTGTGAATTTCCGCCCACGGTTCAGTCTCCCGGCGGCCAGACGATTTCGGCGTCGTGGGCGGGTATCCAGCCCTCGATGCCAGTCCTGGGGATGCCGATTTTGTGCCATCCGCCGCGAGTGTCGATCAGGTTCGTCTCGTTTCCAGCGCCGACGCTGAACTGACCTGGATACTGGTGTCCGGGGCCAGCGCGCACATCGGTGGACACCGCCGTCACGACCGCGACCTGCTCCCAATGGGACTGCTGGGCATAGCCTCCCGAAGCAAGCGCGACGGAGGTCAGTAGACCAAGTGCCGCGATAACCCCCGCGCGGGCCAGCCAGATTCCCCATCTGCCATGTCTGATTCGGAAGTAGGCGTAGACGATAGCCCCGAGCGCAAGCCAGAGCGCAAGCGCCGACATGACGGCTTGGTTGGTCGAGACCCACGGGACGAGCTCGGCAATCTGCGCGAGCGCCGGGACCGGTTCGCTGCTGTGGCCCTTGTCTTCGCGCTGCGACCGCGCCAGCTCCAGGTTGGCGCGGATGTCCGCGTCGAATGGCGCGAGACGCTCGGCCCTGAGGTAGTTGATCACGGCACGTCCAAAGTCGCCGGTGCGGTAATAGGAGTTGGCGAGGTTGTAGTAGAGGGTGGAATCATCGTAGCCCAGCCCAACCAGGTGCTCATAGCTCATCGCCGCTTCCTGGTAGCTGCCGTCTTCGTAGAGCAGGTTCGCCGCCGTGAAGGCGTCGAGGTCGAAAGGCTCGTTCGCCGAGGCTTCTGACGGGTAAGAGAGAAGCATCAGCACAAGGACGAGTGACGCAGCGGCGGCGATGCGTTTCACGCGTCCACCTCCCTGCTGATCCTCAGAACGACCTCAGCCACGCTGCTCAGCGCGGCAGCTGGATCGGGCGACCCATCCCCCGCAAACCTGGCTTCGTCGAGCGTTTCGAGAGTGCTTGCCAGCAGGTCAGCGGTCTCATCGGACGCTCCCAGATCCCGGACTCGCGATACTATGTCCTTGGTCAGAAGCCGGGTAGAGGACTGTCCGAGCAGGGCGCCCAGATACCCGTGCAGCGCTGAGGCGGCGGCGTCCGGAGTGGAGGTCGTAGGCGCGAGCGCGGCGAGCCGGGCCAGAGCGCGCTGGCGCGCCTCCGTGCCGCTGTCGACGCCGTCCCCATCTTTCCGTATGCGCTCGAACACCCCCCGGCCGGCGAAGGCCAGGAGGCCGACAACCGGCAGAAGCCACAGTGCCCAGAACGTGGGACTTGCGGCCACCGAGCCGTTTCTTGCGCGGATTCTGGCCGGGGGAGGCTTGATGCCCCGTATGTCGGCGATGGCCATTTCTTCGTCCATCGCCTCGTCCACATCGGAGACCGATGGGGCGGCATCGACCGCGTCCGGGTCGGGCAGCACCTCCACACTTATCGGATCGGTCGAGATTGTGACATACTCTTCAGCATCCGGATCGAAGTAGGCGTACTCAACAGGGGGGAGGTCGAAACTACCCGGAGATTCGGGAATAATCAGAAGCTCATCGGACCTGCTGCCGACCAGCCTTCTGTTGACGACCCTGGTCCTGTCAGACCCAGCGCCGTCGAACGAACGCCATCCCGTAAGCTTTGGCCACAGCGGACCGGGGAGCTTTTCTATGTTGCCTTCCCCAACAATGGTGACCCGAAGAGTTATCGGATCTCCGACGGTCGTCATGACCTTGTTCACCGCCGAGTCGATGGTGAACTTGCCCACGGCGCCGGTGAACGCCGGGGGCTCGTTCAAAGGCAGAGGGCGGACGTTTAGATCCACTTGGTTGGACTGCGTAGCCTGACGGTTGGGGCCGAATCGCGACATTGTGCCGCGTCCGATGGTCACGTCACCGGACAGAATTGAGAACAGAATAGTGTCTGTCTCCGACACATGGTAGTTGCGTCCGTTGACGGTGGTGGTGTATTCGCGTTCTTCGGGTTCCACGGGGTTCCAAAATCCGGCGAAGTCGGGCGGGTCGTAGAGTCCCCTGGTGACCAGGATGTTGTAGAACGTGTTGTCTGCGGGTGTGAAGACCCTGTGTGTGTATGTGATCTGCTCTCCCACGAATGGGCTATAGTCATCGACCTCGGCCTCCGCGAAGTAGCTTGTGCTGGCCTGTCGCGTCGGTTGAACGGTTGCCACAGGATTGGGCGGAGCGAGGGCAGGGGGCTGAATGGCGGCCGGTTCGACGTACAGAGTGATCAGATCGGTCTGGTATTCAGTGTTGTCTAAAACCACGGTCACAGGACCTATGACGATTGTGCCGGTCCGGGTTGGAGTGAAGCGGAATATGAACTGGAACTTCCCCTGGAGGCGCCCGTTTTCGAAGGTATGCGAGGACGAGATGGACCTCTCAACCAGACTGAGACCGTCGATGTAGGGCAGCGTGGGCGGGCTGGCGGTGCGATCGAGCACCGTTATAGTGAGAGTCACGTCTTCCGTCATGCGAAGGTCGGTACGGTCAACTTCGGCGGTGACGTCCACGGTCTGGGCACCCAGAGGCAGAGCGAAGATCAGGCCGCCGAGGATGGCAGCTAACAGGGCTGCGACTGCTGCGATGCGATTCATGGGCTGATTCCTCACCACTCCCGTTCAGGACGGGGGCCGGATATGGTATCTCTGCGCCTGATCCTGTCTTGAAGCGTGTTATCTGGGACCGAGTCGAGAAGCCGCCGCGCCTCCTCCTCAGTCAGTCCGGTTGGCGGCACCTCCTGCTGACGCGGCGATTCAGCGCTGGGCTGCTGGTCGCTGGGCTGCTCGTTTTCCCCTCCGTCGGACTCATTGCCTTCCTGTCCTTCGTTCTCATCCTGCTGGCCCTGCTGCTGGTCCTGCTGACCCTGTTGGTCGTCGGGCTGCGGCTCCCCAGGTCCGGGCTGCGGCTCCTGTTCGCCCTCCTCGCCGCCTTCTTCAGGGTCTTCCTGCTCCTCCTCGCCCTCGTTTTCGGGCTGCTGCTCTTCGATCTCTTCCAGGGCAAGCTCGAGGTTGTGCTTGGCGTCTTGGTCGGACGGGTCGATCCTGAGCGCTTGCTTGTACAGCTCAATCGCCTCTTCGAGATTGCCAGCTTCCAACTGCGCGTTGCCCGAGTTGAAGGCGGTGTCTCTGGCAAGCAGGCGCTCGGCATCGGGGAAGGCGTCGTCATAGCGTGTTCCGGCTTCCGCGAATCGCTGCTCGCGGTAAAGGGTGTTGCCCGAGTTGTAGTCAAGCTCGGGACGGTCGGGCATCGTCTTAAGGGCGCGGTCGTACGCTTCCCTGGCGTCCCCGTATCTTTCCGAGGCGAAGGCGTCGTTCCCCTCTCTCGCCGCGTCAGGCCCCTCGCGGTCACAGCCGGCGGCGGCGAGCATCGCCAGCAGTGAGGCGAAAGCGATGAAGACGAATCGCGGGATCATGCTTCCTGCCCCCGTGCCCGGACCGGAGGCGCGATGCGCCTGCGCTCAGAGACTAGCTCAGCCGCAATTAACAGAAGAATCGCGACCACCGCGAAAATCTGGAACCTTTCCACCTTCCTGGATTGCAACTCGGCGTCTGAGGTGGCCTCCTGAAGGGTGTTCAGCTCCTGGGCGAGCAACTCGGCGGTACTGGCGGACTCGGCGTAGAACTTTCCGCCGCCCTCCACAGCGATCTGCCTCAGTACCATTTCGTTCATTCTGGACACCACGAGGTTGCCCTGCCGATCGGTCAGGGGGCCCCTCACTTCTCCAAACGGATCAACGTCGGGGATCGTGTGCCCCTCTGAGGTCCCGACCCCGACCGTGAAGATGACGGCGCCTTCTTCGGCGGCTTTGTGTGCGGCCTCTAGCGCGCCCTCTTCGTGATTCTCGCCGTCCGAGACGATCACGATGACCTTCTGAGAGAGACGCTTGCTGTCGAACCCTCCCATGGATACTTCAATTGCGCGTGCTATCGCCGTTCCCTGGGTCGCTATCATCCTAGGCGAGGCGTTGTCGAGGAAAGTCCTTGCGGTCGCGTAGTCAAACGTCAGTGGGAACTGGACGAAGGCCGACCCGGAAAAGATAACCAGGCCAAATTCGTCGCCGGTGAGGTGCCCGATCAGATCCGAGATTACGAACTTGGCCCGTTCCAGCCGGTTGGGTTTCAGATCCTCGGCAAGCATGGACTTCGATATATCCAGAGCGACTATGAGCTGTATGCCGCGGCGTTCCACGATCTGGCTGCTCTCGCCCCACTGAGGTCTGGCGAGCGCGACGACCGCCAACCCCAGCGCGGCCAAGATCAGCACCCTGCGTACCATCCGCCCCCTAGTGTTGGCGGTGCGCGCCAACCTGGTGACCAGGTCGTGGTCGCCTATGCGCCTCATCGAATCGGTGCGTTTCCTGATGGAGAGCGCGATGATCGCCACCGCCACCGGAAGCGCGGCCAGCAGAATCAGGTACTGTGCGTTCTGGAATGTCATGGGATCGGCCGGAAAATGGTCGCGTGGGCGAGAATCTCAAGGAGAAGGAGGACGGGCGCCGCAAGCAGGAACCATCCCGCAAGCTCCCGATGCTGGGCGTAAATGGACACCTCCACTTCCGACTTTTCCAGCTTGTCGATCTCTTCGTAGATCGTGCGCAGGCCATCGGTATCGGTGGCGCGGAAGTACTTGCCGCCTGTACTGTCCGCTATCTGCCGGAGCGTCTCCTCGTCGAGATCGCCCCTGATAAAGCCGGAACGCAGCGGGCCGAGCCTGTCGTCGGGGTTTCCCATTCCTATGGTGTAGGCGCGGATGCCGAGTGTTTCGGTCGCCGCGGCCGCGGTTAGAGGGTCGATGTCGCCGCTGTTGTTGACACCGTCGGTGAGCAGGACGATGACCTTGCTCTCGGATTCGGAGTCCTTGAGCATGTTGGCGGCCACGGCAAGGCCCATCCCAACGGCAGTGCCGTCGTGCAGACGCAGGACCGATGCGAGATTGACCTCTTCGAGCAGGAACAGGAGCGCGTCGTGGTCCACCGTCGGCGGGCTGTGCACGAACGCTTCGGAAGCGAAGACAATCAGCCCGATGCGGTCGTACTCTCTCCTCTCGATGAACTCGTAGATGACCTGCTTGGCCGCCTCGAGACGGTTGATGGGATCGAAGTCGAACGCCGCCATGGACCCGGAGATGTCGAGAGCAAGCGTGATGTCGATACCCTCGCCTCTGAGTATCTCCCTAGCGTCCGTGGTCTGTGGCCGCGCGGCGGCGATGATCAGCAGCGCCAGCGCAAGCCAGCGGAGTACGGGGATGAAGGGCCTGAGTCTCAGCTTCAGACTTCGCGACCCGGTCCGGGCCGCGAAGGTGCTGGCGAATCTGAGAGACGGGGGCCTCGTCCTCTCTCTCGCGTACAGCGGCAGCAGCGCGATCAACAGCACCACCGGGAGCAGGAGAAGCAGGGCAGGGGTAGCGAACTGGATATCCGTCATCTCGGATCCTCGCTCCTCTCGCCGAAGTATGAGGCGAACCGCGCGCTCCCGGCCCTGACGCGGAGGATGAGGTCCCTGGACTGCGGTATCACCGCCATGGCCTCATCCTGTACTGGCAGAAACCTCGCGAACTTTACAAGGTCGGACTCGTCCAGGACATGGCCAAAGCCGCGGAGGTCGACGCCGCGGGATCTGCGGGTCGTCAGCATGTCCTTGATCTGCCATGTGGTCAGATCGAGCGCGGGGATTGCGAAACGTCTCTGGATGTACTGACGCAGGCAGTTTGAAACGAGGATGTAGTGCTCTTCGAAGCGGCCCTGGGCCGGAAGATTCAACGCCTCGATCCTGTCCAGCTCAGCGAGGGCTACTTCGGCCGGCAGAGTCTGCGGCTGAGGGGGCAGGTTGGCGTCGCCCATGAACTTCCTTCGCCACAGGTATCCGCCAGCCACCGCCAGCAGACCCAGAGCCGCGGCTCCCCCGGCGGCCCACGGCCAAACGGCGGGTACCGGTATGTCGGCCTGCGGCCTGATGCCTCTCTTCTCGGTGTCGTCCGGCGTAAGAACTGAGACGACTGTGACGTCGATAGGGCGCGCAGGCCGGTAGATTACCGTTCCGTCCGGGCGGCGCACCGACACGCTCAGCGAAGGCGTGGCGTGTGTGCCGGGCTTGAACAGAATGGCCTCGATCGCGGTCGACGACCTAAGGGTCCCATCGCCGTTGTCGACGGTCGGGAGCGGGCGCTGGCTCCGAATCTCAAACTCTCCCCAGTCGGAGGGAACCCTGGGAAACATCACGTGATACTCCGGGGAGTGACTAGCTGACAGGGTTATGGTGAAGGGGTCGCCGACCGTTACTGAATCGGGTTCGACGGTCAGTCCGACGCCCACCGGCAGGGCCTGCGCCGACGCCACTCCCGCCCGGATCAGGATACAGGCCAGTATCACGGCGAGTATGGATGCGGCCCTCAACGTGGGCGCCTCTTGGCACGCTGCTTGAAGAAGTCGTTCAAGCTCGCGATGTACTCCCGCCCGGTCTGAACGGAGATACGGTCTACTGCTAGCGACCGCATGGCCTGAACCTTGCTGTCTTCGTGGTCCGCGACCTGCCTCGCGAATGCCCTGCGCCACGACTCGTCGTCGGTATCGACCCATATTAGGTCTCCGGTCTCGGCGTCCTCGAGGGCGATGATGCCGACGCGACCCAGCTCTCGCTCAGCGGGGTCGTGCACGTCCACGGCGACAAGATCGTGGCGGCGGGCAGAGGCGGCAAGTCCTTGCCGGTAGCTCTCCACCGGGACCATGAAGTCGGAGATGAGGAACGCGATGCTGCGCTGCTTGAGCAGGAGGTTCATTGTCGTGAGGGCGAGGCTGATGTCTGTACCGGAGCTCTCGGGGTTGAACACCAAGAGATCACGCACCATCCTCAGAACGTGCCTGCGGCCCTTTTTCGGCGGCAGCAACAACTCCACCCGGTCGGTGAACACCATAAGTCCGACGCGGTCGCCGTTGGAGATGGCCGCGAATGCCAGCACAGCAGCCATTTCAGCCGCAAGGTCGCGCTTGAACCTGTCGGCGGTCCCGAACTCAGACGATCCGCTTGCGTCCACCGCCAGCATGACGGTCAGCTCGCGCTCCTCCTGGTAGCGGCGGACGTAGGTCTCGGCCATCCGGGCGGTGACGTTCCAGTCGATGCGTCTGACGTCGTCGCCCGGAACATAAGGACGGACTTCGTCGAACTCCACGCCCCTGCCCCTGAACGCCGACTGATACTCGCCCGCGAGCACGCTGGTAACCAGGCGCCTGGACCTGATCTCGATTTGCTTGATCTGCTCTACCAAGTCGGGAGACAGCATCCGGAGGTCTCTCAGGGGACTTCAACGTGATTGAGAATATCCTGGACGATGTCGGACGATGAGATCGACTCGGCCTCGGCTTCATAGGTGGGGATGACGCGGTGCTGGAGCACTTCGGCGGCGATCTTCTTGACATCCTCGGGAGCGACATAGCCTCGTCCATGAATGAACGCGTTTGCGCGTGCGGCCATGACCATGTAGATTCCGGCGCGGGGGGAAGCGCCGTACGCGATCAGGGGCCTGAGCTGCGCCAAGCCGTTCCGGTCGGGGAAACGAGTAGCCATTATCAGGTCCAGGATGTACTCCTTGACCTTGTCATCGACGTATATCGAGCGAACGGTCTTCCGTGCGTTGAGTATGTCCCTGGGTTCGATGACGGGTTCGACCTGCGGAAGCTCCGCCCCGGTCATCCGGTCGATTATCATCTTCTCTTCGGTGCGAGGGGGGTAGTCAACGACGACCTTCAACATGAAGCGGTCCACTTGTGCCTCAGGGAGCGGGTACGTGCCCTCCTGGTCGATCGGGTTCTGCGTCGCAAGCACCAGGAACATCACCTCCAGAGGGTACGTGTGGTCTCCAATTGTGACCTGGCGCTCCTGCATGGCCTCGAGCAGGGCGCTCTGGACCTTGGCCGGCGCGCGGTTGACTTCGTCGGCAAGGACGAGGTTGGCGAAGATAGGCCCCTTGTGGACGGTGAACTCGGTGGTGCGTGGGTTGTAGATCTGGGTGCCGATGAGGTCGGCAGGCAGTAGGTCGGGAGTGAACTGGAGCCTGGAGAAATCGGAGTGTATGGACTGGGCTACGGTCTTGACCAGCAGTGTCTTGGCCAGTCCAGGGACGCCTTCGAGCAGGATGTGGCCGTCTGCCAGCAAGCCGATCAAGACTCGCTCCACGAGCGCGTCCTGCCCAATGACGACCTTGCGTATCTCCGCATCGAGCCGCTTGAGGAACTCGGACTCCTTGAGGATGTGCTGATTCAGCTCTCGAATGTCGGACTGTTCCATCGATGCCTCCAAGGAGGCTCTGCGCTGCGTGCCACGGGATCCCGGAGCGAGCGCCCGGACGCGGAGAGCGCAGGCCGCTAGATTAGTATACGCCATTCCGCTGTAGTCGGTTTGATTGGCACGCTCCAAACCGCCCATAAGGTTGCCCGCATGGGGTAGCTGTGCTACATTCAGCGAGATCGCGGATGCGGCGAATCATTAGGCCGTACCGCTGCATGGAGGCCAATATGCCCGGCTCGTACTCAGTAACCTTCGACCACAGCGTACCGATTATGATGCGGGACGGAATCACCACCTATGCGGACGTGTTCAGGCCGCGAGTGGACGGTCCGACGCCGGCGCTGCTTCAAAGGACGCCATACGACAAGTCCTCCCCTCAGAACCGGACGGGCATCCTCGACGCCATCCGAGCCGCGAGCCACGGCTACGCAGTGGTGATCCAGGACGTCCGGGGCAGGTACACGTCGGAAGGGGACTTCTACACGTTTTTCAACGAGGTCAACGACGGGTACGACTCGGTGGAGTGGGTGGCTTCCCAGCCCTGGTGTAACGGCAAGGTCGGAATGTACGGGACATCGTACGTCGGCGCGACTCAGTGGCTCGCGGCCAAGTCCGGTGCGCCGTCGCTGGCCGGAATCGCACCGGGTGTCACGGCGTCCGACTATCATGAGGGCTGGGCATGGCAGGGCGGCGCGTTCGAGCTCGGATTCAACCTCTCATGGACCATGGGGTCGCTGACTTCCGCTAACTGGGCCAATCTCGCGCAACGCTTCCACCTTCACGATGAGGACCTGTCTGAGCTAATCGCCGCGAAAGACGACCTCACGCAGTGGTTTCAGTACATGCCGATGAGAGACATGCCGCAACTGAAGAGGGAGATCGCGTCGTACTACTACGACTGGATGGCCCACCCGGAGTACGATGATTACTGGAAGCAGGTGTGCATAGAGGAATCTCACTCCGAGATCGGGATACCGGCGTTCAACTTCGGCGGCTGGTACGACATCTTCCTGGGAGGCACGATCAAAAACTATGAACGGATGCGGAGCATGGGCGCGACGGACGCCGCGCGCAACGGACAGAGGCTGACAATCGGCCCGTGGGTGCATGGGCCAATGCAGTCGGTATCCGGCGAGTACAACTTTGGAACGAGGGCAGCACCAGCCGCCATCGACATGATGGGTGAAATTCTCAGGTTCTATGACTACGTGTTGCTGGGCGAGGACAACGGCGTCGCTGACGACAGTCCGGTGCGGATATTCGTCATGGGCGACAACGTGTGGCGCTACGAGGACGAGTGGCCTCTCTCCAGGGCCGAGGTGACCAGCTTCTACCTGCACAGCAAAGGGAGAGCGAACACTCTCAACGGCAACGGCTCTCTGAGTCAGCAGGAGCCCGGCGACGAAGCCCCGGACGTGTTCGTGTACAACCCCGCCAATCCGGTGCCGACGGTTGGCGGCGGTCTGTGCTGCGATCCCGCGTTCATGGCAAGCGGCGCCTATGACCAGCGCTGGGTCGAGGGTAGGGAGGACGTACTGGTCTATTCTACCGCCGCTCTGGACCAGGACGTCGAGGTGACTGGGCCGGTCAGCGTGACGCTGTTCAATTCGACCAGCGCCGCCGATACGGACTTCACCGCGAAGCTGGTAGACGTGGAGCCGTCGGGCTACGCTCGTAATCTGACGGACGGGATTATCAGGGCACGATTCCGCAATCCCAGGCAGCCGGCGTCCCCCGATTCAGCCGGGGAGCGTGTACGAGTACACAATCGATCTCTGGGCCACGTCAAACGTGTTCAAAAAGGGGCATCGGATCGGTCTGGAGATATCCAGCTCGAACTTCCCCCGGTTCGATCGCAACACGAACTCGGGCGAGGAGATAGGGTCGGACTCCGCGATGGTCCCTGCTCTCCAGACGATCTTTCACACGTCCGAGTACCCGTCGCACGTCAAGCTGCCGATAGTGCCGCGCGAGTAGATTGGTCAAGAGTCCGCGGTCAGTTTCCCTCCGAGAGGAAGTCCAGAACGATTTCCGCGAACTCGCTAGGATGCTCGTGCGGGAACATGTGGCCCGCGTTCTTCATCACTCGCGACTCGGAGTTAGAGATGCGTGAAGTCAGCATGTCTGCGTAGGCGGCCGGGACGATCTTATCGCCATCTCCGACCACGACGAGCGTCGGGTTCTTGATCCGGTGAACTCGGCGGACGAGTCCCTTGTCCGGGATCGGCCACAGAAACTTGCCCACCGCGTTCAGAGATTGCACTCTGCGAATGATCTGCCAGCCCAGCTCCTCGTCATCCTTAGGAACGGGGTACAACCCCAAAGCGGCGTCAGAGTCCGGATCGGCAAACAGAGCTTCGCGCGTTTCGGTTATCGGAGTGGTGTTGTAGTCGAGTCCGGGGTCGTCATCCCGCCAGAGTCCGGCGGGCGCGGCGAGGACTAGCTTCCCGACATTGCATGAGCAGACCGCGGCCATTTCAGCCGCCACCATCGCGCCCGAATAGTGGCCGACTATATGCGGGCTGTCCAGTCCGAGCGACTCCACCAGATCGGCATGATAGAGGGTGAGGTCGAGGAGGTCTTCGATGTGGTCAATGCCGCTGTCGCCTTCGAATCCGGGATGCGTCGGCGCATAGACCGTGAAGTTCTCCGAGAGCTTGTCCAAGAACTCCGGCCAGCCCTTGTATCCAAAAGCGCCGTGAAGATAGAGAAGCGGGTGTCCTTCACCCTTCTTCAGATACTTTGTGGTTATAGGCCCGACCTGAACTGTCTGCGTCTCAGCCGCCGCTGTCGTGGTCATTGCGTTTTCCCGTGTCGTACTATGGGTATGGAGTGGGCGGGCACAAGTCCCACCCTCCGTGTATGACTATCGGTTCGATAGTCAGCCACCAACCGCAGCAGGTTCCGCGCGGTCAGCCAAGTCCACCGGCTGGGGCCACCATCGGTCTTCGTACTCGTCCCACATATCTTCGAGGTAGGGCTTGACTTGTGTCGCGAACAGCTCGGTGTTCTTCATCGTCAGGTCACGGGGCATCGAGCCGATCTGCAGCAGGGTCATCAGGTGCCCGACTCGCAGTCCCTCCACCGCCTTGCGCAGGTTCTCGATGACCGTCTTTGGACTTCCGGCGATTACGTATCCCTGCTCAACGTAGTCCTCCCAGGTCAGATTCTGCCTGAACCTGCTGGCGTTGGCGCCGACCTGCTGTACCGCGCCGGACTTGATGGTGCGAATCGTGCGGTAGCCGGGCGCCTCGGCGAATCCCTCATACACGTGAAGGCACTTCTTGTAGAAGTAATCGACGTGTTCGGCATAAAGCTCCTTGGCCTTCTCGTCGGTTTCGGCCACGCAGACAAGCTGGAGGAAGCCGGCACGGTAGGGGTTATCGTCCACACCGAGCCGTTCCATCTCCTTCCAGAAACCGTCCATGACCTGTATGCCGCGCTTGTAGCCGAAATAGCTGAGGTAGCAATAGACGTAGTCCATCCGGGCGGTCCACTCCCATGTTTCGACCGACCCGCCGCCCGGTATCCAGACGGGAGGATGAGGCTGCTGGAGCGGCCGGGGCCAGATGTTTACGTACCTGATCTGGTTGTGCTTCCCGTTGAACGCGAACGGCTCCGGCTCGGTCCACGCCTTCATTACTAGATCGTGGGCCTCGTAGTACTTTTCCCGCAGGTTCGCAGGCGTCTCGCCGTAGGCGTAGTTGGTGTCCATGGACGTCCCAACCGGGAATCCGGCGACGAGACGCCCGCCGCGCTTATGCAGTCGAGCATCGCGAACTCCTCCGCCACACGCAGAGGCGGGTTGTACAGCGCGAGGCTGTTGCCCAGAACGACTATCGCCGCGTCCTGCGTCCGCCGCGTCAGCGTAGCGGCCGGGATGTTTGGCGACGGCATTATGCCGTAGGCGTTGTTGTGGTGCTCGTTGATGCAGATGCCGTCGAAGCCAACCTGGTCGGCGAACTCAAGCTCGTCCAGATACTCGTTGTAGAGCTGGTTGGCCTTGATCGGATCGAACAGGCGGCTGGGAACGTCGACCCACACGCTGCGGTACTTCTCCTCGAAGTCGGGCGGCAGATACCGGTAGGGCATCAGGTGGAACCAGCAGAGCTTCATGTGAATCTCCTTATAGAAATTTCGAGCGTTGTGGGCAACTCTCGCATCACGGCCACTGAAGACCGGCCACTATCGAGACTAGTCCTCTTCCAGCGTGCTCGTGTCGCCCTCCGGCAGGCCGAGCTCCCTCGCCTTAAGCAGACGTCGCATGATCTTGCCCGACCGGGTCTTCGGCAATCCGGGGATGAAGTCGATCTCGCGCGGCGCGACCGCAGCCGCGAGCTTCGTCCTGGCGAACTGCATGATCTCACGGCGGAGCTGCGGGGTCTCCGCGTAGCCGTCCTTGAGCGAAACGAACGCCTTGACGATCTCCATTGCGATGGGGTCCGGCTTGCCGATCACTCCCGCTTCGGCCACGGCCTCGTGTTCGATCAGCGCGCTCTCGACCTCGAACGGCCCCACGAGGTGCCCCGCCGTATTGATCACGTCGTCCGCGCGTCCGACGAACCAGAAGTAGCCATCCTCGTCCATACGTGCCGTATCGCCGGTAATGTACCAGCCCTTCTTGAACCTGGAGTTGTACATCGGCGTATTCTGCCAGTAGGTGTGGAACATTGAGGGCCAGCCGGGACGGGCGACCAGGTTGCCGTCCTCGCCCGGTGGGACAGGATTGAAGTCCTCATCGACTATACCCAGCTCGATGCCCGGAATGGGGCGCCCCATCGACCCCGGCTTGATCGGCATGGAGGCATAGTTCGCGCACATGATGGCCCCGGTCTCCGTCTGCCACCAGTTGTCGTGGAAGGCGTGACCGATGGCTTCTTTGCCCCAGACGACCGCCTCCGGGTTCAGCGGCTCCCCGACGCTGGCGGTGAAGCGCAGCGAAGAGAGGTCGTACCGCTTCGGAACCTGGTCTCCGGCCTTCATGAGCATTCGAATGGCGGTCGGAGCGGTGTACCAGACGGTCACTTTGTGCTTCTGGATCTGCTCGTACCATGCGCTCGCCCTGAATCCGCCCTCGTATATGAGCTGGGTGACGCCGTTCGTCCAGGGCGCGAGCATCCCGTACGAGGTACCGGTCACCCACCCCGGGTCGGCGGTGCACCAGTAGATGTCGTCGTCGTGGAAGTCGAGCGCCCACTTGCCGGTGGCGTACTGCTGCACGACGGCCTGGTGGCGGTGGACGGCGCCTTTGGGTTTGCCGGTAGTCCCGGACGTGTAGTGCATTATCGAGTAGTCGAACTGGGACGTCGCCACGGTGGTGAAGTCGGCAGGAGCTTTGCCCATCTCCTCGTAGTAGTCGAGGTCCTGAGCGTCGATCGGGGCTGGGTCGCGACCGTTCTTGTTGACGATGATGATGTGCTGGAGGTCGAACAGCTCAGGGATTATGCCGGAGATCTTCCGACGCAGGTCGGGCTGGGTGATGAGCACCTTGGCCCCGGAGTCCTGAAGCCTGTCCCTGACCGGGTCCGGCCCGAATGCTGAGAATAGAGGCCCGGCGATCGCGCCCGCCTTGAGTATGCCGAAGACGGCGATATACTGCTCGGGAACACGGTCCATGAAGGTGAACACGCGGTCGCCCGTTTCGATCCCCAGGCTCTTGAGTACATTCGCGAACCTGTCCGTCTGGCGCTTGAGGTCGCCGAAGGTGTAGTCCTCGCGCTCGCCGTTCTTGCCTTCCCATATCATCGCCAGCGTGTCGCGCTTGGCGCCGTTGGCGTGCCGGTCGATCGCTTCGTGGGCCTTGTTCAACCCCCCGCCAGGAAGCCAGTCCAACTCGTCGAACATGGTCTGCCAGTCGAACTCCGTGACATTCTCGCGGTCGATATTCGGGGAGACCTCGAATTCATCGACCGGAGGTTTGCCAATAGTCTCGAACGAAGAGCCGGTAGTCATGAATCTTCCTCCGATCATCGCAGGTTCTGAAGTCGGCCCCATTATACACAAACCCGGCCCGTGTGGAATCGAGCGGAGACTTTCCGAGCGGGGCCTAGTAAACTGTGCGCATGTCCTGGCACACCATCGAATTGGGCAAGACCGCCATCGAGTACGAGGTACGGCGCAGCAGGCGTCGCAAGAAGACCGTCCAGCTCAAGATGGAAGACGGCGTCGCCCGGGTACTCGCTCCCTCGACTCTGCCGGATGCCGAGATTCGAGCGATAGTCCGCAAGCGGGCAGCCTGGATCATCGAGCATACGTCGGAGACGAAACCCGAACCGCCGTCGAAACGGTTCGCTCACGGGCGGATACTTCCGTACCTGGGGCGGGGCAATAGGATCATCGTGAGTCGTGCCGACGTATGGTTCCCGCATGTTCGCCTCGACCAGCGGCGCTTCCGGATTGTCGCTCCCAGGAACGTCAGAGACGGTGAGGAGATATACCGCGCGTTCGTTGAGTGGTACAGCGCTCGCGCCTCTGAGCGGCTGCCGGGGACCGTCGACCGCTGGTGGCCCCATCTGGGCAGGGGAGACAGATCGGAAATAGTGATTCACGTCCGCGACCAGAAGTCGCGCTGGGCAAGCTGTTCCGTGAAGGGGTCTCTGAACTTCAACTGGCGGTTGATGATGCTGGAGCCGCCGCTGGCCGAGTACATAGTCGTACACGAGCTTGCCCATCTCACCGAGATGAACCACTCCCCCGCCTTCTGGGACGTAGTGGAGAGGGCCTTACCTGATATGAGACAGCGGCGCCAACGACTCAAAGAGGTCGGAAAGACGATCCCATTTTGACGGCAGAACTTGAGGATAGACCTAACATCACGGTTGTCCACATTCGGCAGTGCATCCTTTACGCTGCGCATGCATTCTTGACCCCTATTCGGGCCGTTCATATAATGGCGCAAGCCAGACCCGCAATTGGAGAAGCCATTGACTTACGAACACCTCCTCCTAGACATCCAGGACCACATCGGAGTTATCAAGCTCAACCGGCCAGAGGTGCTGAACGCCATGAACCGCAGGCTGTTCAGCGAGATAGACGGAGCCGTCACTCAGTTGGAGAACGACGACGACGTACACGCGATCATATTCACTGGCGCTGGCGAGAGAGCGTTCTCGGCCGGCGCGGACATCCACGAGATGGCTGAGCACGCCAAGTCGGACAATCCGCCGCCCCCGGATCCTCGCAGGCCCGAGTACTCGTGGCACATAGCTACAGCGCGCAAGCCGACCATCGGGGCGCTGAACGGCCTTGCCTTCGGAGGCGGTGCGGTGCTGGCGTCGAGCTTCGACATTCGCGTGGGCTGCGAGCGCACGCGGTTCAGATTCCTCGCCGTCCAGTACGGCAGGGTCAACTCCACCTGGAGCCTGCCCCAGCAGGTCGGCTGGCCGCTCGCCAAGGAGCTTCTGTTCACGGCGCGGGTGGTCGAGGCCGAGGAGGCGTACCGCATCGGACTGCTGAATCATCTGGTGCCCTCCGACCAATTGATGGACAAGGCGATTGAACTCGCGGGCCTCATCGCGGCGAACGACCCCAGGATGGTGCAGGGGGTCAAGGACCTCCTGATCCGGGACATCGGCGACGAGTGGAGATCGCACTACCAGAACGAGCTAGACGCCCAAGCAGGCAAGCTCGCGCCAACTCCGGTGCTGGAAGGCTTCAAGCCATTCCTGGACAGAAAGGGACGGGACTAAGAATATATGACCCACCTCGACTCCCCGCTGGAGGGCCTCAGGCTCCTCGACCTCGGACGTTACCAGGCGGGCCCCCGCTGTGCCCTGATGTTCGCCCGCATGGGCGCCGAGGTCATCAAGGTCGAATCTGTCTCCGGAGACGAGAGTCGCCGCAACGGACCGCGCGTCAGGGGCCAGAGCGCCTACTGGGTCCAGTACAACTCTGGAAAGAAGAGCCTCGCCATCAACCTCCGCACCGACGAGGGCAAGGATGTGCTTAGAGACCTCGTCAAAGAGTCCGACTTCTTCCTCCAGAACTTCAGGCCGGGCACCATCGACATCATGGGGTTCGGGTACGAAGAGATCAGCAAGCTCAACCCGAAGATCATAATGATAAACGTCTCCGCCTATGGCCAGTATGGGCCGTACCGGGACCGCGTCGGATTCGATCCGATAGGCCAGGCGATGGGTGGGTTGATGTCGCTTACCGGCTTCCCTGACGACCCGCCGGTGCGCACGTTCTTCCCGCTGATAGACCGGATCACAGCGCTTCACGCGACTATCGGCGCTCTGGCCGCGCTCAGGGAACGCGAGATCTCAGGAAAGGGACAGGCGCTCGACGTGTGCCTCGCCGACACGGGATACACCGCGAACGAGATACCGATCTCCGCGTACCTCGGCGACGGATACGAGCAGCCCCGCGATGGCAACGGCAGCGGCACCGGCGGCACCTACGAGACAAAGGACGGTTGGATCATAATTGCGGCGACGAACGAGTCGATGTGGCGCAGGCTGGTCGAGGCGATGGACAAACCCAAATGGCTGGAGGACGAACGCTTCGCCAACAGGGATCTGCGCGGACAGAACGCCGATGCCCTGGAGTCCGAGCTGGGCGCGTGGTTCATCGACCGGAACATGCAGGAGGCCGCCGACCATCTGGCCGCGCACGGCGTACCGTGCTCGCCTGTCAACAATACCGCGCAGGCCGCGAAAGACCCGCACATGACAGAGCGGGAGATCATGATGGAGGTGCCGGACCCCATCGCCGGCACGATGTGGGTAACGGGCAAGTCGATCAAGTTCAGCAGGACGCCGATGGTCGTCGGCTCCGCTCCCGTGGTGGGGGAGCACACAACTGAGATACTACGCGACATCCTCGGCTACGACGACACCCACATCCAGTCCCTCCACGATTCCGAGGTAGTCAGTTCCGCGGCGATGAGTGATTGAATACGACATGGTGGGGAGGCTATTGGGTTGGAGCGAAACACTACCGAGATCATGGAGTTGATAGCCCGTGCTCCGTGGCGTGAGGCGGTTACGTACCGCGACACGTGGCCACACGAGTATGTGGTCATCAAGAAGGATGGTCAGCAGGAGCTTCTGTCCGCGTTCTGCGCCCGCATAGCGCGAGGCGAGGGCGTCGAGTGCAGATTCTTCCACCAGAAGCGAAAGTAACTCTTCTTGGGCGAGTACAAGTACTGGACGATGACCAACTGCCCCGACATCGACCTGGATACCGACGACTACGTTTTAAACCGCGCCCTGCTATACAAGGACCGTCGAGACTTCGTGATTCGCCAGGGAGACACCGGCAAGAGAGAAGGGGATAAGTAATGGCGGAGACGGGAGATACAACTCAGCAGGTGGATGTCCGCGAGAAATGGCCGCACGAGGCGCTTGACTTCACGCCCTGGCTCGCTGAAAACCTGAACCTGCTGGGCGATGCGCTTGGACTGAAGCTGGAGTTGGTCCAGACGGAGTACCAAGTGGGTCCGTTCTCTCTCGACATCCTAGCGAATGAAGTCAACAAACGTGTCAAAGTCGCCATAGAGAACCAATACGATTGGACTGATCATAGCCATCTCGGCCAAGCGCTCACCTATGCGGCGGGAGTCGATGCACACATCGTCATATGGGTAGTTCCCGAGTTCATGAATGAACACGGCGATGCGCTGGACTGGCTCAACCGATGGACGAGCGACGAGATCGAGTTCTACGGTGTTGAGGTCTCGGTCACTAAGACCGGCGACTCGTTCGACAATCCTAGTTTTCGCAAGGTCGTCTACCCAGGAGGTTGGGAGAGGCGAGACTACCAACCGACGATTTCACCGCGCGCTCGGCAATTCCGCGACTTCTTCCAGCCGCTGATCAACGAGATGCTTCAGACGCGCTTTGCCAATCGGTCAACTCAGTACTTTGACTTCACGGGTCGGTTCTTCCCCTCTAGTTTCAACCCAGATATAGGCTACGCGGTTAGCCTATGGGAGAACGGGGCACAGGTGTCTCTGTATGTCCGAACTTGGGACAGCATCGAGCGCAACAAGCGGATGTTCGAAGAACTACAAGGGTCCAAAGCTCAGATTGAGGCTTGCCTCGGCCCCAAGTTGGAATGGCACAAGTACCAAGCCTACAGTTTCTTCACCGTGAGCTTAAGGAGAGACGGTGTCAACTTAGCGGAAGACGGCACAATAGACGACCCGCCCGAGAAGCTAAAGGAGACCAGGGCTTGGATGATCGAACACCTCCCCAAGCTCAAGGAAGTATTTGATCCGCGCCTTGAGAAGATTCTGAACGAGTTCCCAGCCGAAGAGACGGGAGAGTAGGGAGGTAGTGACGATGGAACAAGGTAGTCTGCAAGGCAAAGTCGCCCTCGTGACCGGCTCCGGCCGTAACATCGGACGCGCCACCGTTCTGGAGCTCGCCAAGCACGGCGCGGATGTGGTGGTGAACGCCCGCTCCAACCGCGACGAAGCCGAGACGGTCGCGGCCGAGGCGCGAGAGTTCGGAGTACGCGCCATCGTCAGGATCGCTGACGTCGGAAACGAGCACAGAGCGTTTGGCATGGTGGGGTCCGCGATCTCCGAGTTCGGACGGGTGGACATTCTCGTCAACAACGCCGGAATGCGCGCCTCGAAGCCGTTCATTGAGATGACATCTACTGACTGGCGCGAAATCAACGCCGTCAACATGGACGGCCCGTTCTACACCTGTCGGGCCGTCGTCCCTAAGATGATCGAGCGCGGCTGGGGCAGGATCATCAACGTGTCCGGCCTCAACGCCTTCAAGGGCAGGGCGGAGTGGGCACACGTCTGCGCCGGGAAGATGGGCGCGCTGGGCCTGACTCGCGCGCTGGCCGTCGAGCTTGCCCCGCACGGAATCCGCGTCAACCACATCGTCCCCGGCGCGTTCGACACCACCCGAGTTGGACGCCAGGCAGCCCCGACCGCCGGAGAAGTTGAGGGAATTCCCGCTGGACGCCTCGGACTGCCTGAGGAGATCGGCAAGACGGTCGTGTTTCTGGCATCGGACGCCGCGGACTACATCACTGGTCAGACAATCCACGTCAACGGCGGGGCGCTGACGTGGTAGTCGGGAATCGACGTGCCAATTGAAGATTACGGTGTATCTATTCGCCAGCTATCGTGAGAAGGCCGGAACCGGACGGTTGGTAGTCGATATGGAACCCGGCGATACGGTGGGAGACCTCGCGAGCTCCGTGACCGCCCTGGTTCCCGGACTGCCGCCCGCCGATCGCCTTGTCGTAGCCGTCAACAACGAGTACCGTGACCACGACTTCATCCTCACCGACGGAGACGAGGCCGCGCTCATTCCCCCGGTCAGCGGCGGTTGAGTTTGGAGGTATGTCTGCCGATGATCGAGATTACGAATGACGAGTTGAATGCTGGTGACGTTGAGGCCCGCGTCCGCCACCCCGGCGCGGGCGCGATTGTCGTCTTCGTCGGCACCACGCGCGACAACACCGCCGGACGCAAGGTGCTCGCCTTGGAGTACGAGGCGTACCGCCCGATGGCCGACGAGCAGTTGGAGCAGGTCGCGGCTGAGATGTGCGAACGCTGGGACCTGACCGGCGTCGCGATCTCGCACAGGCTCGGCAGGCTGGAGATCGGCGAGGCGAGCCTGGTAGTAGCCGTATCGTCCGCGCACCGCAAGGAGGCGTTCGAGGCCTGCCACTTCAGCGTGGACCGCATCAAGCAGATCGTCCCCATCTGGAAGAAGGAGTTCTTCGAGGGTGGGGATGTCTGGATCGGAAGCCAAGCAGACTTCGACCCCATCGGCGTGTAGCCGTGACATAGGTATGCCGAAACTGGGCAGAGCATCCAACATACGGGAATTTGTGAAAAATTTATCGAATCGCTCTGTCTTCACCATCTGGGGGAATCACACCGGTTGTGAGAGCGTCACCTAGTTGAACGTGTGCTACGATATTCGTAATCACACGTTGCAATAGTACCGAAATTCACAATCTATTTCCTTGATGATAGGTGTATTCTCTGATATAGTTCTTTCTAATCTGCACGGTACGCATACATCGGGAAACCAGCGCCTGCCAAGCTGTCATGGTTTCGGCGGGCGCGTTGGCACAGAGAGCCACCGTGCATAACTGAGAGAACGGGCCTGAATGCAGAGCTACTACGTCTGGACAATAGGCTGCCAGATGAACAAGGCAGACTCCGAGCGCCTCGAAAGCGCGCTGGGTCAGATGGGCCTCGCCCCCGGCGAGTCCGCGCGCGAAGCCGATGTCATAGTCCTGAATAGCTGCGTCGTCAGAGAGAGCGCCGAAGACCGCGTGGTCGGTATGTTGACCCACCTCAAACCCGTCATGGAGCGCAACCCAGAAAAGGTACTCGGCTTGATGGGCTGCATGGTTGGGCCGCGCAAGGACTCCCTTGCCGATAGGTTCCCGTACGTGGACGTGTTCATGCAGCCCCAGCAGTACGACCCTCTCATCGAGCTGCTGGGCGACCGGCTCGGAATCGACCCCGAAGGCTGCGTAGGCCCCCTGTCCGCGACGCCCAATGTGACGACTTACATCCCCATCATCCACGGTTGCGATAAGTTCTGCTCTTTCTGCATCATCCCGTACCGGCGGGGCAGGGAAGTCAGCCGTGTCGTGGAGGATGTCGTGAACGAGGCGGAGCACCTGGCTCGGCGCGGAGTGAAAGAGGTCACGCTGCTCGGACAGAACGTCGATTCCTACGGGCACGACCTCCCCGGGCGCATAGACCTGGGCGACCTGCTGGCCGCCGTCAACGAAGTAGAGGGACTGGACCGAATCCGCTTCCTCACGTCCCACCCGAACGACATGAGCGACCACATAATCGACGCCGTGGCAGACCTCGACAAGGTCTGCGAGCACGTCAACCTGCCGTTTCAGGCCGGAGACGACCAGGTGCTCGCCGACATGCGTCGCGGGTACACCAACGAGGAGTACAGGGAGAAGATCGACAGGATCCGGGACAGGATTCCCGACGTGTCGCTGGCGACCGACCTGATCGTCGGATTCTGCGGCGAGACAGAGGCGCAGTTCGAGAGAACGGTCGAGTTGGTGCGGGATATCAAGTTCGACAAAGTTCACTCCGCTGCCTACTCGACGAGGCCCGGAACCATATCCGCCAGGCTCATGGATGACGACGTTCCGGCTGCCGAGAAACAGCGGCGGTTGAAGGTGATCGAAGAGATTCAGGAGCAAGTGTCGGCTGAGATCAATTCTAAGCTGATGGACAGCGGGCAGGAGGTGCTGGTGGAAGGGGTACGTAGAGGCAGGTGGTTTGGACGTAACCGTAACGATAAGCTGGTCTTCTTCGATTCGCCCGATGACCTGACCGGGAAGCTAGTCGACGTCAGGATCGACCGCACCGGCCCGTGGTCTCTTCAGGGCGAGCCTCTGGAGCGGGTCGTCGTCGGGCGGCAGGTGGCCTAGTTTCGTCCTAGGATTGGAGTACGATGGTAATTGCTGAGAAAAAGACTCCGACGATTCCGATTACTGAGATAGAGCAGTCAGCGTTCTGCACAGACGATGACGAGCTGGTGTCCAGGACTCTGGCGGACGAGTTCGCCGTGGGCGTGCGCTGGCAGAAGCTGCCGCTCGAATACATGCGAATGACGCCGGAAGACCTCGGTTCCAGGATATTCGAGGCGCGGGCGAAACTGGCGGACAGGCTCGTCATCCTCGGACATCACTACCAGCGTGACGAGGTGATAAGGTTCGCCGACTTCCAGGGCGACTCCTTCAAGTTGTCCCAGTTCGCCGCCTCGCAGGATGACGCCGAGTACATCATCTTCTGCGGCGTCCACTTCATGGCCGAGACCGCCGACATTCTGAGCAGCCCGCACCAGAAGGTCATCCTGCCCAACCTGACAGCCGGATGCTCTATGGCCGATATGGCCCAGATCGACGACGTGCTCGACTGCTGGGACGACCTTACCGATGTCCTCGGAGACCGCGGCGGCATCGTTCCGATCACCTACATGAACTCGACCGCCGACATCAAGGCGCTCTGCGGACGCAACGAGGGCATCGTCTGCACCTCCTCCAACGCTCCGTCCACATTCGAGTGGGCATTTGAACGGGGCAGCCGCGTCCTCTTCATGCCCGATCAGCACCTCGGACGCAACACCGGTCTCAAGATGGGCATCGGCGTCGATGAGATGGTTTTGTGGAACCCGTTCAAGGAGATGGGCGGCAACACGGAACAGCAACTCGCCGATGCGAAGGTCGTCCTGTGGCAGGGACACTGCTCGGTCCACACACGGTTCACGGTAGATCAGATAGCGCAGGCGCGCGACAGGCATCCCGACGTCAACATCCTCGTCCATCCCGAATGCACAATGGACGTCGTGGCCTCAGCCGACTACAACGGCTCCACCGAGTACATCAGGGACATGATCGCGAACGCTCCGGCGGGATCGAAGTGGGCAATCGGCACCGAGATCAGCCTAGTCAACAGGCTGGCCGCCGAGAACCCAGACAAGCTGGTGTTCTGCCTGGACTCGGTTATCTGCCCCTGCTCCACGATGTACAGGATCCACCCCGCGTACCTTTCATGGGTGCTGGACGGCCTCAACGAAGGCGTCGTGGTGAACCGCATCGAGGTCGAGGAAGACGCCGCGCGGGAGGCGAGAGTCGCGCTTGACCGCATGTTGGCAGTGGTATAGACAGGCCGGACTCTCTTAGCCAATCGAAGACCAAAAGGCCCATTCCCAACCAGTCGGGAATGGGCTTCATTTTACGAACGGGAAGTACAGTGCTGATTACCCCCGATATCCTGAACATCATTGACTCGGCCCTCGCCGAGGACGTGAGTATGGGTGATCCCACCACCGACATCCTCATAGACGGCGACCTGTCGGGCAGGGCGGACATGACCGCCCGCGAACCGGGGGTCTTGGCAGGTATCGAGGTGGCCGCCGCGGTGTTCCGACGACTCGATCCGAGCTTGCAAGTCGAGACCGTCACCGAAGACGGCTCCAGGGTCGCCCCCGGCGACAAACTCGCGGCCGTCACGGGCAGCGTGGCGTCTATGCTCAAGGCCGAGCGGACGGCACTGAACTTCGTCCAGCGACTGAGCGGAATAGCCACTGAGACGAGCCGCTACGTCGATGCGGTCAAGGGCTTGGACGCTCGGATCGTGGATACTCGCAAGACCACGCCCGGACTCCGCAAGCTGGAGAAGTACGCTGTAGTCATGGGCGGCGGACAGAACCATCGCCGTAACCTTGCGGACGGAATCTTGATCAAGGACAACCACATCGAGGCGATGGAGCTCCAGGGCATGAGCATTGGCGACGTGGTCAGGCGGGCGCTCGACGGCGCGCCGCACACCATCAAGGTCGAGATCGAAGTCGAGACCATTGAGCAGCTCGAAGAGGTGCTGGACGCTGGAGCAGACCTCGTACTGCTCGACAACATGGGAGTCGAGCAGATGGCCGCCGCCGTCAAGGTCGCGGCGGGCCGCGCTGTGCTGGAGGCGTCCGGCGGCATAACGCTTGAGACTGTACGTGCGATTGCTGAGACCGGGGTCGACATCATCTCTGTGGGCGCGCTGACTCACTCGGCGCGCGCCCTGAACGTCGGACTCGACATGGCTATCGAGCGATGACCGGCTCGTTCAGACTGTACGCCGGCGTGGCCGTACTGGCGTCCGTGGTGATCGTGCTGACCGTTGTGGGAAGTCGTGCAGGTGCCCCGGGAGATGGGTTCCAGTGGCCCCCCGACTACACAGTCAACCGCATTGCCGTCGTCGGCTCGGACGCCCGGATACGCACATACTCCCCCGACGGTACGGGGGAGCTTCTGATCACCCCCGACGACGGCGTCTTCACCTGGCCTACTTGGTCCCCGAACGGGCGCGACATCGCCTACTCAAGGGTTACTAGGGACGCCCAGGGTCAGCAGTTCATCGCGCTGGACTCCTACGACAGGATCTCTCAGGAGTACAGCGTAGTCCATCAAGGCGATCCTGGATTCGCCGGTCTGCTGGCCGAGGGAGTCGTTCACTATCCTCTTTGGTCGCCGGACAGCAAGAAGCTGGCCTTCGTGGTCGTCACCCAAAACCGTGGGCTGTCGCTCTTCCTCAGCGATAGGACGACTGACGACGAGCCCCGGTTCCTGCTAGACAGCGGTCCGTTGTGGATGTCATGGTCATCCGACTCCGGCCATCTCGCCGTACACCGGGGCGGGCAGCACTTCCTGGTCCAGATGGACGACGACCCAAAGGCTAAGAGCCTCTGGCTTGAACCGTCCGACGGGTATCGCGTCCCTGCCTGGCGTCCCGGGCACGATGTGATCGCCGCATCCAGCCCCGTGGGAACACTCGCGCACGGTGTGTACACTGTCCCCGTCTGGCCGGTCGACAACAAGGTCAACATAAAGGCAGCCGCCGTGGGAGGGCAGAACACCGCATTCCTCTGGTCGAGCGACGGCTCCCACTTGGCCGTTGCGGACGATGCCCGACTCGCGCTATACGGCAGGACTCCCGTGCTGGTATACCGCGGACTCAGGATCCTGGACGGTGTCTCTTTCCAGGAGACGGTGCGAGTCGATCAGAACGTGCTGGCATACTTCTGGTCGCCTGACGGCTCAAGAATAGCGTTCGCGGCGCTCAGAGGTCCGGGGCGTGGACTCGGCTGGACGATCCTCGACGTAGCGACTGGAGCGATCGAGGAGTTGGTCGACTTCATACCTTCCCCGGACCAGATGACGGTGCTCCAGTTCTTCGACCAATACGCCTATTCGCACCAACCATGGTCGCCGGACAGCCGGTACCTGGTGTTCGCGGGAATCCTGCGCGACCGCGCCGTCGACGCCGGACTCAGGTCGCAGTCCGCCAGCCGCGTGTACGTACTCGACACCGGCCCGATGCGGACTATCGAAGTCCTCGCCCCCGGAGTTCTCGCATTCTGGTCGCCCGTCTAGCGTTCCTCATTCCACGAACGTCTGGTGCAGCACCGCCATCCGCGCGTAAAGCGAATTCTCGGCCTGGCGGTAGAACGCCAACCGCTCGTCCTCCACCGCAATCGTAAAGTCCCCCGTACGCTGCATGGGGTCCATGATGATGCAGTGCGGCTTGAGCGAGTCCATGAAAGCTTCGTCTATCACCAGCCTCTCGTGGCCACGCGACACAAGTAGCTGCATGTGCGCGGCAGTCCTTGGACCGTTGAGGTAGATCGCGTCGGCTTCCGACACCGCCGATATGTCATCCACCGTCGTCAGGCTCAGCCCATTCTCTGCGCAATGCTGGACGATCTCCACCGGGATACCGCCGCTGAACGCCACCACGATCACCTTCACCCCGTCGAACATCGCGAGGCCCGTGAGCAGGGCGCTGACATTCCGGTGTTCCGGCCTGCCAACGATGGCGACCGTCTTGCCGTCGATGCCGCCGATCTCCCTGTGCAGCGTGTACAGGTCCGCGAGCGCCTGCGTCGGATGATCGTTCGGACTCCCGCCGTTGATTACGGGCACCGCGTCCACTGCGGCGGCGCGTTCGATTACATTTGCGTCCCCCGTCCTGATGACAACCACGTCGATCTGCAAGCTGGCCAGGATGCTTGTGATGTCGTCGATGTTTCTCGGATTGTGTACCGGGAAAAACTGCGATGCGTCCTCGGTGTGATGTGCCTCCCCTCCCAGCAGTCCGGCGGCCCGCTCGAACGACGTGCGCGTCAGGAAGCTCGGCTCGTAGAACAGGCAATAGAGCGCCTTGCCGCGCATAACAGGTTCGCGCTCCGCCTGACCCCGCAGCGACTCGCACAGCGGGAACAGGTCGCCCTCCACCCACTCCCGCGTAATCCGCGCCGTCTGCACCAAGTGTCGAATAGTCGGCATTGACAAGCTCCGAAAGTCTGATTCAGAAGTTACACAGAAAGAATGCTCAAGCCCTGCAGGCGCTCGAAGTGCCTTCGATTGTTGGTGAGCAGCGTCAACCCGTGTCGGATTGCTGTTGCACCAATGAACAGGTCCATATCTCCAATAGGTGTTCCGACGGCCCTCAACCTACGCCGTTCCATGGCGAAGATTCGGCAGACGTCTTCGTCGAGTCTGACCACCTCGAGGTGAGAGAGGAATTCGGACAATACAAGCTCCTCACGCTCAGGATCCATCGAGCCATAAGCCCCATCAAAAAGTTCTGCGGTTGAAACGATGCTGATACCCACCCCATATGGTTGCAGTTCGTCGAAACGTCGAGCAACCCTGTGGATTCCGTTCAGACAATCAATCACCCAGTCTGAGTCGATCAGGTACTCCACGGCACTAAGGAACCGGCTCTTCCCGGGAACCTACTCGTCGGGCTTCGTAGATCTGTCTCTTCATAGCTTCTCCGTCAACCCGCCCCTTCCATGCGCCCACGAGAGACCGCAGCATTTCGCGTCTCTCCTCCGACGACAAGGGCGAGCGAGTTCCCACAGAGATAGTGACTTCATCTCCCTCATTGAGCTCAATCGGTTCGAGCGGCGTTAGAACGCCGTTCGAGTATCTGGCTTTTATTTTCGCGATCACTTTCAATCCCCTCCATGCAGGTTTCTTAGGGTTTCCATCACAGCTTCTTTACTGACATACTCTCCTGTCCTGCCTTCCAGTATCCATTTGAACAGCGCGGCTTCCTCCTCCTCGGTCTGGCGTGTCAGGCCCAAACTGCGCCCTATAGCCGTGTCCTCCTCTTCCGTCAGGCCGCACAGGTCATACACAAGATGGTCTATATCCCACTCCAGATAGCTGGTGTCCGCGTCAGCGTCGGCGGACATCCCACTCCCCGAGTGGCGTCCCTCGTGCGCGCATCTTGTCTATGACGCTCTGCGCCAAGTGAGGCGGGACGCTCGCCGGCTCTTCAGGGCTGGAAGGTGCATTCTCCCTCTTCACGGCCATAACTTCCCCCGCATGAACTGACTTTCTATTGTCGGTTTCTGATACATAGCGTATCACAGGCTGCGGACCCGGCAGAAACAGGCTCGAAGCGCCGGACCGTCACCCCGGCGTAGAACTATCCCGTACTCAGATACAGGCCAGGACTCCAGCCGCGCGAGGTTTTGTCCGCCACGGCGTCGAAACCGGACATGAAGAAGTAGCCGACTGCTATGTCCGCCCGCGCCAAGTTGCCCATCATTTGCTTGAGACGATCGATCGGCGGCGGATCAGTAGTGCGTGGAGGATATTCACGGGGTCAGCGACTCATCGCGCAGTAGGGCGATGAACCCGGCCTGCTGGAAATCGCGGTCATAAGCCAGCGCTTCGGTTATGCCCCGTTCTTCCATCAGAAGAAAGCTCGCGCAGTCGGTGAGGCTCCACCTCTGGTCGCTTCGAGAAGCGTACCTTTCCACCGCGTTCCTGAACTGCGTATCCGTCTGCGGGACGATTTCGACATCGGGATTGTCCTCTAACTCTCGGACCATCTGCACGGCAAGGCTCCGAAGGTGTTCACCTCCCCGTGACACGTAGTTGAGCACTTCGGTAACGACCATCTGGCTTGTCGTGATCCTAAACAATCCCAGCCCCGCAGCCACCTCCCTCGCCCGTTCGTGCAACGGGTCTCTGCCGTCCAAGTTCGCTATGAAGTAGCCCGCGTCAGCGAAGACTACGGTCATTAGTCTTCAACCCTTGGATGACCGTACAGGTAGTGCTTGTAGTTCTTGGCCCCATCCGTGGGCATATTGTCCCACGCCTCGGGCGGGACGGATTTGCGGAGCCTCTCGAACATCTCCAGAATGGACTCCTTCCCTTTAGCCGGCGGAGGCGCGTCCTCTATCGACACGACCACCTCCTTGCCCTCTTCGAGGTCGAGCGGCTCGAGCGGCGTCAGTACGCCGTTGGAGAATCTCGCCTTTACGTTCGCAATCATCCCAAGTCCTCTCCCAGCAAGGTATCGTACCCGTGCCTATCCAAGCTTACACATCGTAGCACAAGCCTCGAACCCGGCAGAAACAGGCTCCAGAGCGTCACTCGGGCACAGGGCCTGCCATACACTCCGATCCTGAACCGAAATCCAGAGCGATACTCCCACCGTCATTCCGGTGCACGCCGGAATCCAGAGGGGCGGCATAGCACTCCGCCTCCGTTTTCCCCGAGCAATTCAGGATGGGCGGAGCAGGACCCTACTCACACCCAATCCTCACTTTCCGCGAGTTTCCACGTATAAAGCATAGCTACGATTACCGCGTCCAGCATCGGGCCGAATAAGTCACCGTAGTACCTGTCTTCGCTCGGATAGGAATGAACAGTACAATTCCTTGCTAGGCATGTCACTAGAAACATTTGCGCCCAGTATCCCTCTACGGAAGTCTTTAACCGATCGTCATTAAGCAGTGTGTCTAGATTATTCAAGAAGCCTTCTGTGTTGTTAGCATGCAAGATGCCCCCATTTGCCCTCACATCAAATAAGCTAAACCAGTTCTCTTTCTGCATAACTATTCTGATAGCCTTAGTTAGAGTCTTGCCCTCAACACCTAGGTGAGCTTTCTCTCCTAGGCTCTTTAGCAAGTATTCGTATGACGTTAGAACATTTTTTAGATTTATGTATCTCTGCACTCGTCGGAACTTATCGCGACCTTCTTCATTGCCTACTGCCACCATGCCACCCAGAGCGGTCAGTAGCAATCCTAATCCTTCTGTTTCACAATAATCCAAGAGATGGTTACTCTCTGCTTCTGAAAACGAGCAAATAGTCTTGTAACGTTCTTGTAATTCAGAGATACAGGGTTTCAAGACACGATTGATTATGCCTGCTGCATAGTCGTGCTCCTTAGTCGCAAGATCTAAGTGACAAAATGTTCGCACGCTCCAGTGAGGGTAATGCGCAGACAGTTCGTCCGCCATCTTCTCTCGTGTATCTCCAGCGTACAGTCCGATAACATGCTCACAAGCGAAAATATCCTTTTCTATTTCATCTGAGAGCCTATAGCGTTCATCTTTCCTGTAGTCCTCGTAAAGTCCGATCAGTTGGCGCAAGAACGCGTATAAATCTTGGCGAGTCAGGTCGAAGCGGTCTACTGCCATACTGGCAAGGCCTGTGAGCCTTCCCCGATAATTGTCGACTTGGACCTCGTCAAGACGCCTGACACCATTTGCTTCGTCAATCTTCGCGAATGTCCGATTGCGCTCACGTTGGTAAACAGTAATCCAGAATGAAAGAGCGTCAAAAGAGTGTCGCATTCCTTTGAAGTCGGTAAGGTATTCCGTATTTGGTGCAGACGGGCGTAAAATGCTCCGTTTGACCTCTTCTGACAAGAGATTAAGTATGGCTACATTCTCGTACAGATCTGGATACTTCTGGATGAAGTGAAGTTGATGAACTTGCCAATAGCTGTAGCAGTGATCCACGATACTCTTGTTGAAGCTCTCGCCATGTCTTGTCTTGATCTGCACTCTGTAGTCGTCCCA
>JAKZVY010000168.1:0-8804 GCA_047515825.1 Dehalococcoidia bacterium | reverse complement strand
CTCACCTGGCACACCTACTGTTTCAACGCCTACCGGGTGGCCACAGGCCTGAAGCCCGTACAGATTCAGAAGACGCTGTGCGTGAGATGCGGCGGACCGCCGGTCGACCTCGACCATGAACTCTCTATCGTTGTGGCCCGGGCGCTCGGAGAAGCCGCTCTCCTCAGGGCTTTCACGTTGCCCAATCTCCGCTGGCTCTGCAAGGGCTGCCACCGGAGAAAGACCCGGCTCGACCGGCGCCTTGAGCACTATGCACGGTCATGCGACCTCAACTGGCGGGCAGCACTGGGTCTGGTCGAGCGCCACAGGGCCTGGTTCCGTGCATTTCTGACTATCTAAGGCCCCTCTCCCCACCCGGACGACGAAGCAGGTCCGCCGAGACCTCTGGGCAATGCTGGGCCCTGAAACGGCGCAGAGCGCCATCGTAAGCGGCGTTAAAAGCGGAGCGAAACCCATCTATTGCCCCGGGGCCACACCGCCGCTCGTACCCAACCATAATCGAAGCCCGAATGTTGGGGGTTATGCCTCCCATGAGGACAAGCCCCCTCCCGCACTCCTCGCAGATGAGCGCGTCATCGCCAACAGACGGCGTAGCCCAGTGATGTACTCGACACGTTTTCTTGCTCATGCGGCCCCCAATCCTGTGTAGTGTACAATTTCAAGACGCGCTACCCTACGGCCAGGGCCTTTCCAAAGTTGGCTCACTACGAAGCTGACCTATCGGCGGCTCGTCTACAACGTGCTAAAATGCTCCGACAAGTGACTTGAACCCTACAAGACACGAGGGCCCCCATGCCAGTCATCGACCGACAGGACGCTTCTGATGTGGAGCAGCACATAGCCCGGATTTTCGGCGCCGGCTCGACGGAGGAGCGAATTCGGGAGATTCGCCGGTTGTTCGCAGAGAAGCTGGACTTCGAGCAATCGTCCGGCGTCGTGAGCCTGCAAGATGCTCCCGCAAGAGTTGAGCTGCCCGCCGTCGCTCACCAGATCGCTACTCTGGAAGATGCGCATGTCGTCTATGTACACCTGGACACAAGCCGGGTCCGCAAGGCCGAGGCGTCCGAAGCCGCGCGCCTGGTGTCCAACCAGCTTGGCGGCGACATCCTCATGGTCTTCACCAACGACGAAGCCAGCCAACTCCACCTGATATACCCCACTTTCGAGGGAATACGCCCCACCCTGCGCCGCATGGTAATCGAGCGCGACCTGCCGCGCAGGACCGCCGTCATGCAGGTCTCCAGCATATTCCACGAGTGGGAAAGTAAGGGCCACATCCACCTCGCGCTGGAGTCCGCTTTCGACGTGGAAGCTGTCACCCGCGAGTTCTTCAGAGAGTACAAGCGCGTGTTCGACGGCGCGCTGGACAAGATCGGCGGGTTCGGACGGGACGAAGCCGAGCAGGAAGCGAAGAAGCTCTTCACACAGACGCTGTTCAACCGGCTCATGTTCGTCTATTTCGTCTCGCGGAAGGGTTGGCTGAGCTTCGACGGCGACAGGGACTACCTCCGCGCGCTGTGGCGCGACTACGCCGTCAAGGCCGACGACATGAACGGCGAAGCCAACTTCAGATACGACAGGCTGAGGCCCCTCTTCTTCGGAGGGTTGAACAACGACGGCTCCCAGGACCTCACCGCCTTTCCCGACGCGCGGAGACTCATCGGGCAGGTCCCCTTCCTCAACGGCGGACTGTTCGAGGAGACCGACCTGGACAGGCGCACAAACGCCACAGTCCCCGACGACGTGATCCGCTCCATATTCGATGACCTATTCGATAGATTCAACTTCACCGTTATGGAGTCGACCCCGTTCGACATAGAAGTCGCCGTCGATCCGGAAATGCTCGGCAAGGTGTTCGAGGAGCTGGTAACTGGCCGCCACGACAGTGGGTCTTACTACACGCCGCGCCCGGTGGTGTCGTTCATGTGCAGGGAGGCGCTGAAGGGTTTTCTACAAGGGCGGGACACGGGGTTGGAGGATGCCGCAATCGCGCGGTTCGTGGACGATCACGACACCTCCGGCGTGTCGGTGGCCGCCGCCCGGAGCGTAGGCCGCGCCCTGGACGAGATAACCGTCGTCGATCCGGCCTGCGGGTCAGGGGCGTACCTACTGGGCATGATGCAGGAGCTGGTCGAGCTTCAGACGGCGCTCTACAACGCGGGGCTGGACTCCAAGAGCCTGTACGACCTGAAGCTCCAGATAATCGAGCGAAACCTGTTCGGCGCAGACATAGACGAGTTCGCGGTCAACATCGCCATGCTGCGCCTGTGGCTGTCGCTGGCCATCGAGTACGACGCTCCCGGCGACCCGCCGCCGCTGCCCAACCTGGATTTCAAGATAGTCTGCGGGGACAGCCTGCTGGGGCCGGACCCGAGCCCGGACAACTATGGAGACCTGTTTCGCCACCAGGTACACAGCGTCGCGGGCGAGGTGGCATATCTCAAGGCGCGCTACATGGAGGCCACAGGTCAGGACAAGGACACACTGAGGGAGAAGATAGCGGGAGTCCAGGCCAGTCTGACCGCCGCGCTCGCGGACTCCCCTGCCACGCCGGGGGCCGTGGACTGGCGGGTTGAATTCGGTGAGGTCTTCTCCGAACGCGGCGGATTCGACGTGGCAGTAGCGAATCCGCCGTATATCCAGTTGCAGCGGGACGGCGGCAAATTGGGGCAGCTCTATTGGGACTCCGGTTTCGATACCTACACAAGAAGTGGTGACATCTACCAGCTTTTCTACGAGAGGGGATGCCAACTACTACGGGCCGACTTCGGGCTGCTGGCCTACATCACCTCCAACAGTTGGCTGAAGGCCGAATACGGCAAATCCACGCGCCGCTTCTTCTCTGACACACACACTCCCCTGCGCCTGCTCGAACTCGGTAAGGACGTGTTCGACAGCGCCATCGTCGATAGCGGCGTGCTGCTCCTCCGCACGGGGGAGCGAAACGGCGCATTTCCGGCAGTAGATATGGATAGACTACCCAATGCCAGCTTCCCTCCTGACGAAAGCCTCTGGGGGCAGGTGCGTCCTGACGGCGAAGCCCCGTGGAGTATCTTATCTCGCGTAGAACAGGGTGTTATGGACAAGGTGATAGCGCGAGGGACGCCACTTAGGGATTGGGACGTCAAGATCAACTACGGCATCAAGACAGGCTACAACAAGGCTTTCATCATAGACGAGACAACGAGACAGACGCTGGTTGAAGAAGACCCGAAATCCGCGGACATCATCAAGCCAATACTCCGGGGTCGGGACATTCATCGCTATCAAGCGCAGTGGGCGGGGCTATGGCTGATTTACAGTCACTCTCAAATTGCTGAGAACGATTACACAGCTGTACGTGAACACCTGTTACCACACAAACAAAGACTCCTGAAGAGGCGGGGTGGAGCCAACCCAAGAACTGGACAAGTGCCTTACGAATGGTGGCAACTGCAAGTTGACTATTACAACTCCGGGGCATATAGAGAATTCGCCAAAGAAAAATTGTTCTGGATGGATATGTCGCCCAAGGCAAGATTCTCCTACTCAGATACGGAAGAGTATTGCAACGACAAGGGCTTCATTTTGACCGGTGGACCATTGAAGTACCTTTGCGCCATTTTGAACAGCAGCATTGTCACTTGGATGATGGAGAGCATGGCACTTACAACCGGAATGGGACTCATTCAATGGAAGAAGTTCGCCGTCCAGCGCCTACCCATCCCCAAAATCTCCGCCACCGAACAGCGTCCGTTCATCCGTCTGGTCGATGAAATACTCGAAGCCAAGTCCGCCGACCCTGACGCAGACACCAGCTACTTGGAATGGGACATAGACGAGCTGGTGTATGACCTGTACGGCCTGACGGAAGAGGAGGACACGGCGATAGAGCGCAGCCTGGGTCTGATACACCAGACCGACGAGGAAGAAGATGCGGCGCTGGTCAAGTGGATGCTGGAGGCCAAGACCGACGACCCCAACGAGTACGTCAGTGAGGAAGTGGTCATGGCAACTCTGCAGGAACTGGATGAGGGTTAGGTACAGGCCCAGATTCGACCGCGAACTCAGGCGAACGCGCAACGCGGCGGTGCGTTGCAGGGTCGAGAGCGCGATCGAAGATGTGAAAGCTGCGTCAACCGTCTCTGAGATTCCGGGGATCGAAAGAATGAGGGCAAGGGGGCGCTTCTATCGAATCCGAGTAGGAAAGTACCGAATCGGCGTGGAGGTCGAGGGAGACGTCGCCATACTGGTCAGATTTGGTCACCGAAGCGAAATCTATAGCAACTTCCCGTGAGGGACGGAATAGGGAGTAAGTATCAGGCCGTGATAGAATTGGTGGAGAACCGAAAGCGGTGGACGCGGAGCGTGTGAACCGGAGGTCAGGATAGTGACAGTCAGGAAAGAGGATGTGGCTACCGTCGGCCGCGTCATCTACAGGGACAAAATTCTTCCCCTGATGAAAGCTGAGGACAAAGGCAAGGTAGTCGTCATTGACGTCAACAGCGGTGATTACGAAATCGGCCTCGACGATGCCGCCGCCATGTTCCGGCTGCTCGAACGTCATCCCGATGCATTCACCTGGACGGAGCGGGTAGGATACGCCGCTGTGCATCGCATGGGATTTTCCACTCACTTGCCGAGGCCTGGAATCTGAGCGTGATTAGGGGAACAGTTCATTCCTGGGAAGAGTCACCAATCACAGGCTCACCGCGCGTATCGATAACCGTTGGGAATGCTGTCGAACCAGCCCGATCTCTCACAGTGAGTGCTATCGTGGATACCGCATTCACAGCCCACTTGACGCTGCCGATCGCATCCATCAGGGAACTGGGCCTGATCCAACGTGGTGAACAGCCGGCAGAGTTAGCCGATGGCGTAGTGGGCAGGTTCGCCGTGTACGCGGGACTGGCATCCTGGAATGGACAGGACAGGCTGATTCCAATCCTTGAATCGAACAGCGAGCCATTGCTTGGAATGGCGATGCTTTGGGGCAGCCGTCTTACAATGGACGCCAAAAAAGGCGGCGGCGTGATAATCGAAGAAATTCCGACTAGCTAATCGGCCAGTGAACGTCCTCCACGCCAAGACCGATCCTGATCTACTGACCCGCCTCAAGGAGATGCTCGGCAGCTCGGCCCGCGCCGACATCGCTGTCGGCTACTTCTTCATGTCCGGTTTCGACGCCGTGGCGGACGACCTCGCGCGGCTGGACAAGGTGCGCATCCTGGTTGGGAGAACCGATCGGCAGGTATTGGAAGAGGTGGCGCTTGGCCTCCAGCAGTCGGACGCTCTAAGGGCACAACTGGAGTCCGATGCCATCATACGGCGCAGGCAGCGCTCCGAGATCGCGCAGCGAGCCGTCGCCAACATTGCGGCTGGGGTGTCCGCGCTCCCTCAGACGGGAGATTCCGAACGGGCCGTCACGCGTCTGCGGGACATGATAGCGGTCAACAGGGTCGAGGTCCGCGCGTACCTGCGAAGTCCGCTCCACGCCAAGGCGTACCTGTGCTGGTACGACAACCATGCGGAGCCGGGCGCGGCGGTTGTCGGCTCGTCCAACTTCACGCTCGCCGGGTTCGAGGGCAACACCGAGCTGAACGTCCGCGTGACCGGCGACGCGGAGATGGCCGAGCTCGGTCGGTGGTTCGACGAGCTCTGGGAGGACTCCGAAGACATCAGCGACGCGCTGGTGTCGGAGCTGGACAGGTCATGGCCTCTCGCGCAGACGCCCCCGTATCACGTCTATCTGAAAGCGCTCTACGAGCTGTACAACGATGAGGTGATTGGGGCCAAGATACCTCTTCGATCCGAGGATCTGGCTGAGTTTCAAGTCGCTGCAGTTGGCCGCGGCTTGGCGATGATCGAGGCGCACGGAGGGTGCTACGTTGGCGACGTGGTGGGCCTGGGCAAAACGTTCATAGGCGCGGAGCTTCTGCGCCAGCTTCGGGTGAGCTACCCAAACGACGGGCCTCCGCTTATCCTCTGCCCCGCCGGGCTGCGCCCCATGTGGAGGCACTTCAACGAACGGTTCGGACTCGGGGCTGAGGTCGTGTCCCACAGCGTCATCACGTCTCCCCCGAGCGCCGAGTTCGACGAGGAGCTCGGCCGGTATGTAGATGCCGAACCGGTCGGACAAGGCATTGTTCTGGAGCAAGAGTACCCCAACCGAGGTCCCGTTCTGGTGGACGAGGCGCACAACTTCCGCAATATCAACAAGAGGTACGTCGGGCTGAGTTCCTACCTCGATTCAGGCGACCACAAGGTCGTGCTGCTCAGCGCGACGCCGCAGAACCTCGGCCCCAGGGACATCTACCGACAGTTGAGGCTGTTCCTGGACGAGACTGAGCACGGTCTGAACATAGAGCCGGTTGGCCTGGAAGATTTCTTCCGATGTGCTGAGACATGGCACAAGTACCGTGCCGAACACGAAAACTACCTCGAGGACTACCGCGTATGGGAGTCGGATACAGTGGGAATGGCGCTGCCCACTGCCCCCAGTCCACCGAGTGTGCCCAGGGCGGCCATTGAGCAGGTTCTCACGCCCGTATTCATCCGCCGGCGCAGAAGGGACATAACGGAACTCTATGACACCGCAACCGTCGGTGGCAATCCCGTCACGTTTCCGAAGCCCGTCCTGTCCAACGTGAACTATCGCCTCGACAAGGTGTACTCCAAGGCGGGGCCTTTTGAGGAGCTGGAGTCTCTGCTCGAGCGTCACAAGGCGGCTAGGTACAGGGTCACCGACTACATAAGGCCGGAGGTCGCCGACAAGCCTGAGTACCGGGATCTGTTCAGGGCACGGAACAGGATAGCGCGACTGATGCGGGCACTGCTGTTCAAGCGGCTTGAATCCAGCATAGAGGCGTTCCGGTCCACGCTCAGGTCACTGATTCGCAGCAATCGCAACTTCAGAGAAGCGCTCAGTGGTGGGTACGTCCCGATAGGAAGTACAGCCACACGGCTGCTTTCCGGAGACTCCTTCGATGCCGATGAGACTCTGGAGATCCTTCAACAGGAAGAGGATCGAAGACAGGGGAACAGAAACGGCAGAACGACATTGGTCCACGCGACGGACGACTTCAAGACCGATGACTGGATAGCATCCATTGACGCTGACTACAAGGTCCTCAACGAAATCCTGGGTCGAGTCGAGGACATAGGCGCTGAAGACGACGACAAGCTGCGAGTCCTGAGAAGCTTCCTCAACAGGAAAGATGTGAAGTCCGAGAAGATCCTGATTTTTTCCGAAGCAGAGACGACCATCGAATATCTGTACAACCAGTTGAATCCGAACGACGAGAATCCTGAGATCGCAAGGCTATCGGGAAATACCCGATCCAACGCCGAGAACATCATCAAACGCTTCTCTCCAACGTGGAATCTGGGCGCCAATGAGACAACGCCCGGTGCAGAGATCAGGGTGCTGCTGGCGACAGACATTGTGTCTGAGGGACAGAATCTCCAGGACTGCGCGCGTATTTTGAACTACGACCTGCACTGGAACCCGGTCAGACTCATACAGAGGTTCGGTCGGATTGACCGCATAGGTTCCGAGCACGACGTGATCCACCTGCACAACATGTGGCCTGACACAGCGGTGGACGAGGAGCTGGACCTTACAGGTCGACTGCACAACCGTATCCAGTCCTTCCATGACCTCATTGGCCTGGATAGCAAGCTGCTTTCGGACGCCGAGCGGTTGAACGAGAAGGAAATGTACGCCATCTACAACGGGGATATGCCAGAGGCGGAAGACGGCCTGGACGAAGTCGCTGCGAATCAGCGTGCGATAGCGCTCCTTCAACGCATCCAAGACAGCGACCCCGATCTATGGAAGACCATTACCAATCTGCCCGATGGGATACGCTCAGCGCTAAGTGCAGGGCCTCATAGAGCCGACGATGGGTCTCGCGCGATACGCGGGATAGAAGGCTCCCAGACTACATTAGTGATAGAAGGAAGCCAGGCGCCATTGATGTCGTCCTCAGCCGGGGATTCTATGCCCTCGCCGTTCGACGAGCCCGGCCCAGGTGAGACTCTGGTTCTGCTGAGCGAGGGGGGCGTCAAGGGGTGCTACGCGGTAGCGGTCGACAGGGACGGGGTGCCTCATACGCGCGCCATCAGCCCCGCACAGTTTATAGCTGCTGCCGAGTGCTCCCCGGACACACCCGCTCAACCGCTGCCGCACGACACGAATGCACGGGTTATGGCCGCATTCGAGACGTTCCAGGCGGACCTGAGCAGGCGTCTGGGCAGGGCGAGAAGACGCCCCGACAGTCGACATCGGCGCTACGTGTCCAAGCAGTTGAACATCGCTCGGAACCAAGTCGAAGAGGGAGATATTCCCATCATAGAGACCCTGCGGAGGATATTCCTGGGAGACCTGTCTCCACAGGTCGAGAGCGCGCTGACGGAGATCAAAAACATGCGAATAGAGGGTATCGCGCTGGTGAGACGCCTCGAAGCCCTCCGCGAGCGGTACAGGCTGAATCCACCCGACGATTCATCCGATTCACAACCGCCTGAGCCGCAGGTTATCCGAATAGTATGCTCCGATGGGCTAGTGTGAAGAGCAGAGTCTGCCAACACGCGGCACATACTGTCTAAGCGGCTCGACAGGCGACGAGGCGCTCACCCCTGTCAAGGGCGGTGTAAACGGCGGAGCAATAATGTACCTGATGGGCGGCTCGATCGCCGGTAGACGGCGGTTGAAAACTGGACCGTCCGCCACCTTCCATAGGGGACAACCCTACCCCTTGGAAGGTGTGATGGATGTACCGGGTGGAACTGTATCTGCGCGTCCGAAGAGCATGCATGGTAGA
>JAKZVY010000167.1:0-7219 GCA_047515825.1 Dehalococcoidia bacterium | reverse complement strand
GCTATCTCGACCAGCCTGACGCGGTCGTCGTAGCGGTCTCCGAAGAAGGCCAGCGCGCCGCGTCGGATCGCCTCTTGGTACGTGTCCTCGTCCTTCAGGACCCGAGCGTTCTGCCGCACCTTCTCGTTGACCAGAAGCTGCACCTGCCACATCTCTTCGTCCGTGACCTGTTGGACGTGCGTGAAGTCGAAGCGCAGACGGTTCGGGGCCACAAGCGATCCGGCCTGCCGGACGTGCGGGCCGAGCACCTGTCTCAGCGCGGCGTGCAGCATGTGCGTGGCGGTGTGATTTCGCGCCGTGTCCTCCCGGCGCACCGGATCAACGAACGCATCGACCGTCTCGCCCATGCTCACCGTACCCTGTGCCACCTTGCCGAAGTGGACGATTAGGCCGGGCATCACCTCCTGGGTGTCGGTGACGATGATCCGCCCCGCTCCGCCCGAGATCTCTCCGGAGTCACCCACCTGGCCGCCGCCCTCCGCGTAGAACGGCGTCTGCACGAGCGCGACCTCAACATCTTGACCCTCGCTCACCTCGTCCACCGCCTCGTCGCCCTCAATCAGCCCGACCACCACCGATGACGCCCTGAGAGTCTCGTATCCCAGGAACGCCGTGCCGCCGATGCCGAGGCTCTCATAGACTCGTATCTTCGCCCTGTCTCCGCCGAACTGGGCTCCTGCGCGGGACCGCTCTCTCTGCGCGGCCATCTCGCGCTCGAAACCTTCCATGTCGACCTCAACGCGCTGCTCACGGGCGATCTCCTGCGTCATCTCCACGGGGAAACCGTGTGTGTCCCACAGCCTGAAGACGACGTTGCCGGGCAGGATGTCCGTGTCTTCGAGCGCGTCCGTCAGGATAGCGTAGCCGTTCTGGAACGCCTGCTGAAATCGCTCCTCCTCCAGCCTCAGCACCGTCAGGATGAAGTCCCTGTTGTTGACCAACTCCGGATAGATCGCGCCCATCTTCTCTATTGCCACGTCCGAGATGCGGCCCAGGAAGTTCCCCTCGATACCGATCCGCCGACCGTACCGGGTCGCGCGACGTATCACCCGACGCAGCACGTAGCCCCGGCCCTCGTTGCCCGGCACCACGCCGTCCGCCACCAGGAACGTCACGCTCCGACCGTGCTCAGCGACGACCCGGATCGCATAGCTCTCCTCGGTGTCATCACCGTAGCTCTTGCCACTGATCTCCTCGACCCTGGCGACGATGGACGTGAACAGGTCCGTATCGTAGCTGGTGTCGACACGCTGCATGATCCGCGTGAGCCGTTCGAGGCCCATGCCCGTGTCCACGCTCGGAGCGGGCAGGTCGGCCCGCGTACCGTCCAGGTGGTGGTAGAACTGCATGAAGACCAGGTTCCACAGCTCCACGTAGCGGTCGCAGACGTCCCCGCTCTCCGCCATAACGTTCTTGCAGTTGGGAGCGCAGTCGTCCTGCAGGCAGCCGTGACCGGCGCCGAAGTCGTAGTGGAGCTCCGAGCACGGTCCGCACGGCCCCTCGTCACCGGCTGGTCCCCACCAGTTCTCGTCGTCGCCGTAGCTGTAAACCCGCTCGGCCGGGATCCCTTTCGCCATCCAGAGTCCGCGCGTCTCGTCGTCCGTGTCGTGAACGGCCGCGGCGAACCTCTCCAGCGGGATTCCGTAGCCCTCGGTCATCAGCTCGACCGCGAAGTCCACCGCCTCACGCTTGAAGTAGTCGCCGATGCTGAAGTTGCCCAGCATCTCGAAGAGCGTGTTGTGGGTCGCGTCTCCGACCTCCTCGATGTCAGGCGTCCGGAAGCACTTCTGCGATGTGGTCAGCCTGCGGTTCGGAGGCTCGGCCTCGCCCGTGAAGTACGGCTTGAACTGCACCATCCCCGCGCTCGTGAGCAGAAGGGTCGGGTCGCCCACCGGAATCAGGGACGAGCTCGCCATCCGGCTGTGACCTTTCGACTCGAAGTAGCTCAGGAACTTCTCTCGTAATCTCTCGCTTGTCCAGTTTTCTGTGGTCATTGGGCAATCCATCTCCCGGTTTCAGGGGTATCGGTGACGCAATGCGCCCAGGGAACGATGTGAGTGAATAGGAGGCAGCCGGAGTCGGCCCGACTGCACGACTGGGGGATCACGCCGCCACAAGGCGGGAATTCGTCAAGGACGAACCCGCCCGCAAGCACCCCTCCGGCTGGGAAAGACTGTGTGATGACGACGAGCGCGTGGCGCTCATGTGTAAGACGGTCTGCATAGCCAGATTCTAGGACAACGCTTTCCAGGGTGTCAATTTTGAATCCCCCCTTGACAAACGTTCTCCCAGTGTGTGAACATGAGTTCACTGCCAAGAACTGGGGTTCCCTGTCGAGGAGAAAGACCATGCTCATAAAGAAATCACCCGACGCATACGACAAGCTAAGGATACTCGGCGGAATGGCGTCTGACGACATACTGTCTCCGCCCGAAAGACGCGGCGACCGTGGCGGACCGTACCCCGCCGCCAAGAAGAATCCCACCTACGGCGTCTACCGCGCCTCCATGCCAAACGGCAAGTACATCAACCTCATGCGTGTCATGTTCACAGACTTCTGCAAGATGGACTGCGCATACTGCCCCAACAGCCATTGGGTCCCCAGAAAGCGCTACGCCTTCAAGGTGGACGAGCTCGCCCGTACCTTCATGGAGCTGCACAGGCGGCAGACCGTCAGCGGACTGTTCCTCAGCTCCGGCATCGCGGGCGACGGCTCCAAGACCACCGAGCGCCTCGTCAAGGTGGTGGACGCGGTCCGCAACAAGTACGGATTCAAGGGATACATCCACATGAAGGTGATGCCCGGCGCAGAGTACGAGTACGTCGAGGCCGCCCACCGGCTCGGAACCCGGCTGTCGGTCAACATCGAGACCCCAACCAAGCAGCACATGGACAAGCTCAGCGCGATGAAGGATTTCCAGAAGGACATCCTCGACCCGATGCGCTGGATACACAAGCTCACCGAGGAAAGCACCGGCGGCGCAGTCGGACAGGCCACCCAGCTTGTCGTCGGCGCAGCCGACGAGACCGACCGTGACATCTTCGGACGCATGGATCAGCTCTACACCGAGTGGAAGCTCAAGCGCGTGTACTACGCCCCCTTCCGACCGGTGCGCTACACGCCGCTCGAAGAGCACCCGGCGACCCCCATGACCAGGAGCCACAGGCTGTACCAGATGGACTGGCTGAAGCGCGTGTACAAGTTCCCCAACAGCGAGCTCGACCTCGCATTTGGAGCCGACGACCTCCTCCCCCTCGACCTCGATCCCAAGACGTCCATCGCCGTCGAAAACCTCGACGCCTTCCCAATGGACGTGAACGCCGTCGACCACCAGAGCCTGCTCAGAATCCCCGGCGTCGGCCCCAAGTCCGCGCAGCGCATCGTCCAGAACAGGCGCGCCCACACCATCGACACCTGGAGAGACCTCCAGGCGATGGGCGTCGTGCGCAAGTGGGCCTGGCCCTTCCTGACCTTCCCTGGACACCGCCCGCCCAGGACCAAGCAGCTCAGGCTCGACCTGTTCGGCGAAGACGCCAGGGAGCGCCGACGCCAGCAGACGCCCGAACCCGCGACCCAGACCGCCCCCTGCGGCGAGGAGAGATCGTGCGTCGGATGCCCCATGTTCGGAATGCCTGGACACCCCGGCGACCCCAATGCTGGTCTCAGCGCCACCCCTCTGCCGCCCGCCGCATGAATTTCACACGCCTACCATCCGTCACTCCGGCGATCTACGGCATGCCCCGTACTCCGATACGGGGCCGGAATCCAGAGGGGCAGGATGGGAGGCACGGTCAAATGCGTGAACTCGACACACCGTGTACTGTATCATTGACACTCGAACCTCCCAACGATCCCAGGAAAGGCTCGCCCAACAATGGACCTCCAAGACACGGCAGACTTTCTGGAGAGCAAAACCCCGCTCGACAGGCCCCCCATCGGTCTCGCCTTCGTGGACGAGCAGCCCAACGACGTGGATCGGATCGAGGGCGCCGTCCCGTCTAGCTGCGCCTTCTGGCGCGAGGCCGAAACCGACGTCTTCTACGCCTCCGCCCAAGACCACTACAACTGCACCCTGGGCGCAATGGTCATGGGATTCCCGCTCCCCGACGAGCAGATGCAGCTACTCATGCAGGACGTCGGGATGATGTGCGAGACCGAGTACGTCAGGGAGGAAGAAGTCCCCAACGTCCCCAAGGTGGAGGGCAGACCCACCGGCGGCATCGTGTATGGCCCGCTGAGCCGGATGCCAGTCGACCCCGACGTCGTCCTGATCTGGGCCACCCCTAGGCAGGCCATGGTGATCGGCGAGAGCGCGGGACTCATGAACTGGGCCGCCGGCCCCGCCGGTGTCTATGGACGACCCGGCTGCGCCGCCATTCCCGTAGCCCTCTCCCAGGGCCGAACCTCACAGTCGTTCGGATGCACCGGCATGAGGATCAACTCGGGAGTACCCGACGAGTACATGCTCATGGCCGTCCCAGCCGACAACCTAGACTCCCTAGTCCAGTCACTCGACAAGATCACACAGACCCACTCACTGCTCACCAACCACTACACTCAAAAAGCCGAATCCATACGGAAGTGATACCATTCATTCTGAGTACGCCGCGCCGTGAGTTTCCGAATCGTAGGGGCGGGTTTGAAACCGCCTGTCCCTAGGTGCTCTGATACCAGACGCCGGACCACAGCCTTAGTGAACCTTCGTGTCCTTCGTGGACAAACCGCGTAGGAACCACACCCAGGAGCAAGGACCCAACCCAATGACAACCACATCGAAAACCCTACAGTTTCGAGGAGCTCTCGCCATCCCCAGCGAGACCGACCGCCGCGACGTCACCCTGCTGCTCAGAGACCAGGACGAGTCTGTGACCGTCCAGTTCAACGAGCCGGTCGCCGGCTCCGCCGAGTGGCGCGGTCAGAACGTGCAGATCATGGACCGGCCCAAGTACCAGGAGATCCAGTTCACCACGTTCGACCTCCCCAAAGACACCGTCCGGCTCACCTGGAAGCTCAACAGGTCCAAGCTAGACAACACCATCGCCGGAGTAGTCGTCGCCCGACCCAACACCGTCAGAGTCAAAGGCGAAAAAGGCTTCATACTGACTCAGGTCTGAAGCCGGGGGCGTACTTCTAGGAAACCACGCCCGTCAACAGGGCAGACAGCCCCTCTCCACTGATGGGCAGACAAGCGTAGGCATTCCAAGATCAGCCCCAACCGTCATTGCTATGACAGTAGAAGCCAGACCCCATCACACCGTCATTCCGGCGCAGGCCGGAATCCAGAGGGAGGGGGCCGGGGTCCGCTTCAAGAATCGAACCCAATGACAGCCACACCTGAACAGCAAGGGTAGAGTTTCAGTCCCGAGTCAAGGTTGCTGGCCTGCCCCACGCCGTCAACTTGAATGAGCGATATGGTCGTCCCACCCAACGAGCTACAAACCGTGCAGCGCTCCGCGACTCGCGCATTTTCTGTTGGATACGTGCGCTCGAGGGACATCCGGTCGATGCCGTCATGATTATGTGCAGCAATCTCGAGAATATATCCGTGGGCCTTCCAATCCTTCAGGAGGCGTTCGCCGGTCCCGTCGGAGCGTACGCGAACCTCGGCTACAACCCGACCGGCCCCATCGCGAACGGGCCGATGCTCACGAGCCATAAGCCCAGCACAGGCGAGGACACCCTTCAGAGTGCCGAGTACTATCCCTCCCGGATGGCGGAGTTTGCAGGAGCTTGGAAGAGCATGGGCACGCAGATAATCGGCGGATGCTGCGCCTCCGACCCTGAGCACATCTCAGCGATGCGCCCGGTCGTAAAGGGCAGCTAGGGATCTCTATGCGCGAGGAGCCGGTGCCGCACTCCCCCTCAACCGCTCTATTCGGCAACCGCTTGGCATAACATGACTGCCGTGCTATCATGTCATCGTGATCGTCTCATTCAAGGATGGCGGCATTGAAGACGTTTTCAACGGGCGCGCCACTCGAACGGCGCAGCGGACGTGCCCTCCGTCGATATGGAGAGTGGCCCAGCGTAAGCTGGATCAGCTCGACTCTGTGGCTGTCCTGAGAGACCTTCGTGTACCTCCTGGCAATAGGCTTGAGCAACTTACCGGGGATCGACGGGGGCAGCACAGCATCCGCATAAACGATAGGTATCGTCTCTGTTTCGTGTGGACTGACGCTGGCCCCGCGGAAGTGGAGATAACTGACTATCACTGAGAGGAGACAAGACATCGTCCGCGTTCCAACCGACCGTGAGCCGACGCATCCAGGCGAGATGCTGCTAAGCGAGTTTCTCCTGCCACTCAAGATGACCCAGCGCGATCTGGCCAACGCGATCCACGTGCCCTACCAGCGCGTTAACGAGGTCGTCCGCGGAAACCGCGGCGTAACGCCCAGCACAGCGCTGCGACTCTCCAGGTTTCTCGGCACGTCGCCAGGCTTCTGGATGAACCTGCAACTCCGTTGGGACCTCTATCGCGCGCAGCGTGCCGAGGCGGAGCAGCTCGAGAGAATCCGACCGCACGAGCTGGTCGACGCCCTCTAGAGGCCCGGGCGTAGCCGTCTGCCATGTAGGTCATGGCCTGTTCGTGGATGACACTCCGGCACGGCATCTTTCCCTCCGCTTCCGTCTATCCAGACCCTTTTTGTTGCCCGCGTTTATCGCGCGGCAGATACACCGTCAGCGCTACGTCACTGAGCGCCGCGGAGTCGAAGAATCTACAGTCCCCCAGACAAGAAGATGCTCGGCTTGGTGAGGACTGCTAAACTTGTAGGCCACTGACCACCGACCAACTGGGGAACGGCCATGACTACCTCGCAAGAACATCAAACCTACCTCGACCGCGCCCTTCAAGACGGTCTCGCCGAGCTTTCTGGTGAAGGCAGAGTTGAGAGAATGCGCTACGTCGTCGCCGACCACTCCGAGCGGTGGTCCGACCTCGTAGAGAAGGGCCGCGCCGAGCTAATCTGCAAGTACGAGTATCCGCCTGAACTGATCCGTTTTGTGGTCAATATCAGACCCACACGATGCTGCGAAGGCTTTCTTAACTTCTTGGTAAACACCGTTGGGAGTAGGACCGGCTCCGTCAGGTTCACGGTGAGGAACAATCTGTAGAGTAGATTGTAGTCCATAAAAGGAGCAGGATCCTAAGGATCTTGTCAGAAGATTTGAAGCCATGGCACGGTCCATTTTCACAGTCAGCAATTTGGCCAACGAAGC
>JAKZVY010000166.1:0-10126 GCA_047515825.1 Dehalococcoidia bacterium | reverse complement strand
GGCCTAAACGGTCCGCAACGGCGCGGATCGTGCCCATGACGGGATGAGGGGGTTATACCACCGCGCATCCCTCCCCGTCAAGGTCATACTGAGGCCCGAAATCCACCACCTAACAGCCGGACACCCGTAGGGGCGCTTCGCGAAGCGCCCGCACCCGCCGAAGACGCAATACCATCGTCAGGCGGTGGATCTGGGGAGGCGCAGTCGAAGCATCTCAGACCCTTCGGCTTCGCTCAGGGTGACAGTGGGGTGGGCGGGGCTCCCGTATCGGAGTACGAGACATTCTTTCGCGGGAGAGGCGGAGTCAGGCAAATTGAGTTTTGCACTTGCCTAAGAAGTTTACCGGGTTTGACCGCATCAGGAGACGGTGTTACGCTCCCCGCGCCAACGCCGATACACCATCCCAGCAAGAGGAGTGAAGATGAGCAACTTGTTTGATCTGACCGGTAAGGTCTCAATCGTCACCGGTGGAAACGGTGGGATAGGAAGAGCCATAGCAATGGGACTTGCCGAACATGGTTCGGATATTGTCATCGCAGCCCGTAACGAAACGAAAACGGAGAGTGTTGTTAAAGAGATACTTTCCATCGGGCGGCGCTGTATTGGTGTTCGATGCGACGTGCTTGAGAGAGAAGACATCGTCAAAACAGTGGACACTGCTGTTAATGAGCTGGGGAAGCTCAACATCCTGGTCAACAACGCGGGAATCGGTCAAGGAGGAGAACCCCCCGAGGATCTTACATTAGAGAGGTGGCAGAACGTCATAGACGTCAACCTCACCGCGCCTTTCGTGTTTTCCCAGATCGCCTACCCCGCGTTGGTCAAATCCGGAGGGGGCAAGATCATCAATGTCGGCTCGGGATACTCACTCAAGGCCGCTGCTGGAAACGCGCCATATGCTGCCAGTAAGGCCGGACTGTGGAACTTGACGAGGTCCATGGCGCTGGATTGGGGAAAGGACAATATCCAGGTGAACCTGATTGTACCTGGATGGATCCGAACTGAGATGACAACAGTACCATTAGGAGACATAAAGCGAAGAAACAAGATCATATCTGACACACCAGCCGGTAGGGTAGGGGAACCCGAAGACATGCGCGGAGCGGCTATATTTCTTGCTTCCGCAGCATCAGACTTCATGACTGGAAAGTACATCCAACTAGATGGAGGAAGAAACTCTGGAGACATGGCTTGGCCGCCAAGTCCCGACCAGCAAGGGTAGATGAATCTCCACAATATCAGAGTGGGTTGCGCCAGCGGAGTCCGGGGAAGCGGCTGAAGTCGGAATCGTTTGAGTGGACCTCCGCCTGATACTCTATCGCGAGGGCCGCGATGTGTGCGTCGGTCACCAGATTCCCGCCGACGCCGGCGGCGGCGAGACTTAGACGGAGGTGGGTCAGGTGTTCAGCGCCCGGGTTGATTGGAGTGACGTGCGGGAACTGAAACCACTCCTGCACGTAGTCGACCGCTTCCTCGGGGGTTGCCGGATGGACGAGCACCCTGGGGTGAGTCATCAGCCTCACGAAGCCGGTCGATACGACCCACGGGACGCCGACTCTCTCTACGCCGTTGATCAGGCCCTCCCACCAGCGTCTGGCGGAGTCGTGATAAGGCGCTCTGCCGTCGTGGGCGTAGATCAGCAGGTTGAGGTCGGGGACTATCACCCCGCGCTCGGCCCAGCGAAGTCCTCCGCCTCCAACTGGTCGTTGAGCTGGTTCAGCTTCAGCAGATCGACGCCAGGGACGAAACCGCTGTGGATTGGGACAACCCTGTACTCGGGCGCAGGAGCCTCACTTAGCGCCGGCGACAGGCCGCGGCGCAAAGCGTCGTTGACCACCTGCTTGAACGGTCTGTCCAGCAGCCTCGCCCGCTCTTTCAGGGAGTCGGCGATATCTTCGTCGATTGTCAATGTCGTTCTCATGCAGACATCATAATGCATACTAATGTTGATGTCAAGATGTGTCTTTGTAGACGCGGATCCGACGCCTGTATTCAAGTTGACTACGTCAGGACTCGGATATAGGATTCTCTGGCTGTCCAAGTGGACTGGGGAGTTACAGTATGCGCAAACACGCCCTGGAAGGGGTCCGAGTAGTAGATTTCTCGTGGATTGTAGCCGGTCCGACGTGTACGCGGATTCTGGCCGACTTCGGCGCGGAGGTCATTCGCGTCGAGTACGATCAGACGCTGGACGTCATTCGCGGCGCGGGGGCGACGGGAGACGGAAGCAGCCCGAACACGAGCGGCCTCTTCAACAATCTGAACCGCAACAAGCTCGGCGTGACCCTCAATGCTATGCACCCGCGCGGGATGGAGATTGCGCATGAGCTGATCTCGATCTCCGACATAGTGGTGGAGAACTTCAGCGCAAGCGTCCTGGAGCGGTGGGGGCTCGACTACGAAGCTCAGCGCGCCATTCGACCAGACGTGATCTACGTTAGCATGTCCGGGTTCGGGCACTCGGGACGGGACAAGAAAAACGTGACCTGGGGGCCGACGGCGCAGGCTATCTCCGGCCTCTCGTACATGTCGGGTCTGCCGGGCGAGGCGCCCGCGGCTTGGGGGTTCTCCTACATGGACCACATCGCGGGCTACCACGGCGTGATTGCGTGCGTGACCGCGCTGCACCACCGAAATCGGACGGGTGAGGGGCAGTGGGTGGACCTGTCGCAGGTCGAGTCCGGGATAACGCTTTCGGGTCCGGCGATTCTAGACCGGACGGTCAACGGTCGCCCGTATCGCAGAGAGGGCAACCCGCCAGGGAACCGGTCGCCGGAGTATGGCGTGGCCCCGCACAACGCGTATCGATGCAAGGGCGATGACAGGTGGTGTGCCATATCCGTCTTCGACGAGGCGCAGTGGCTCGCGTTCGCGGAGGCCATAGGTTCACCTGATTGGACTGGCGATGAGCGGTTCTCTACCAACGAGGGCCGACTGGCGAACCAGGACGAGCTGGACTCGAACATAGAGACCTGGACGATCAACTACACGCCGCACGAGGTGATGCACAAGCTCCAGTCCGCCGGCGTAATCGCCGGAGCCGTCCAGAACTCGAAGGAGAAGGTGGAAGACGACCCGCAGCTCAGGCATCGCGGCTACATACAGGAGGTCGAACACGCCGAGATGGGGTCGAAGGGGTTCGAGGGTGAGCCGATACACCTGTCGCGCTCGCCCTGGGAGCTGAAGCGCGCGGCTCCTCAGCTGGGGGAGCACGACTATTTCGTCTTCAGCGAAATCCTGGGGGTCGATGATGAGGAGATAGCTCAGCTAATGGCCGAGGGCGCGATCTAGGCCGAGAGGAACGGAAACTATCATATGAACACCGACCAAGGGGCACTGTCGGACCTGACCATCCTGGACCTGTGCGACGAGAAGGGCCAGCTTGTGGGCAAGCTGCTCGGAGAGATGGGCGCGCGAGTCATCAAGATCGAACCGCCCTGCGGAGACGCGGCCAGGTCGGTCGGACCGTTCCGCAACGACGCGCCCGATCCCAACCAGAGCCTCCACTTCTGGGCGTTCAACGCTGCCAAGGAGTCGATAACCCTGGACCTAGGCGCGCCAGAAGGGCGGGACCTGTTCAGGGGTTTGGTCGAGAAGGCCGACATCGTGATCGAGAGCTTCGATCCCGGCTACCTTGACTCGCTCGGCCTGGGATACGACGACCTGAGCGGGCTAAACGCGCGGCTCGTAATGACTTCGATTACCGGGTTCGGCCAGGACGGGCCGTACCGGGACTATAAGACATCGGACCTGGTCGCATTGGCTATGAGCGGGATTATGCATAGCTGCGGCTACGACGACGTTCCGGGTTCGCCTCCTATCCGTCCCAGCGGTGGGCACGGGTACATGATAAGCGCGCACTACGCGGCTATCGGCACCCTCATCGCACTCAACTGGCGGGACATGACGGGCGAGGGGCAGCACGTCGACGCCTCGATTCACGAAGCCTGCTCATGCACCACCGAGTGGGCGGTGCCGATCTACATCTACCACGGCCAGGTGGTCAGACGACTGACCGGAAGGCACCACGGGGTGAGCCCGACTCCCAGAACGATGTATCCGACGAGCGACGGCAAATATGTCAACATATTCGCGGTGCTCAACAGCCTGCACCAGTGGTGGTCGCTTGTCACCTGGATGGATTCGGAGGGCATGGCCGAGGGCCTCACGGACGCGAAGTATCGGGACATGGCCAGGATGAGGGAACGTACCAATCCTGAGGTTGACCACGCCTTCGAGGTCATCCGGAAGTTCATCGCCTCGCACACCGCGGAGGAGATATACCGCGGTGCGCAGGAGAGAAAGTTCCCGTGGGGAGTCGTACGGTCTCCTGACGAGAATCTCGACGATCCACACTTCTACGAGGACCGGGGGTTCTTCGAGCAGGTGGAACATCCGGAGCTCGGAGAGATCCACACCTACGCCGGCCGGCCGTTCATAGCGAACAAGACGCCGTGGCGAACGTTCAGGAGTCCGCTTCTAGGCGAGCACAACCGGAAGGTATACGCCGGGGACCTGGGGCTAAACGACGAGCAGATCGGGGACCTGCAGGCCAAAGGCGTGATCTGACGATTCGGGACGGCTCTACCCTAGCAGCGCGGACATAGCCTTCTTGTCCGTGCCGACAATCAGGTCTCCGTCGGAGGTCTGGATCAGCGGGCGGTGGATCAGGCGCGGCTCGCCGACCATGAGATCGAGCATCTGGCCTTCGGTCACATCATCGCGGCTGAGGCCCATCTTGCGGAAAGAGGGCGACCTCCATGAGAAGAAGTCGGACGCCGACCGCGCCCCGATAAGCTCCTTGAGCTCATCCAAAGTGAAGGGGTTGGCAAAAAAGTCGCGCTCGTTCAGCTCCACCTCGGCTTGCGAAAGCTCCGCTTTCACTCGGCGGCAGGTGCTTCAACGGGTCCAGGTGTAGTACGTGGCAGACATCGGCGGCTGACCTCCTCTACCACTCTTCGACGCGAATGACGTTGCCGACCTCGACGACGGTCTCGAGCGACTCGAACTCTCTGATCGCCTGCTGCATGGCCTCTTCGTTGGCCCTGTGGGTCATCAGAACGATTTCGGCGCGCTGCGAGACTTCGTAGGTTTCCTTCTGGATCGCGGAGGCTATGGAAATGTTCCGCTCGGCCAGGACGGTGCCGACCTGCGCGAGAACGCCGGGCCGGTCCGCCGCCGTGAGCCGGACGTAGTATCGTGTCTGGAGCTCGGTTATCGGTCTCACCCGGATGTCCTCGGAGAGCCGCTGAATCGGGGGCGGCACAACGTCGGCTGCCAGATTGCGTGCGATATCGACCAGGTCCGCAATCACGGCGCTCGTGGTCGGCATCGAACCTGCTCCGGCTCCGTGAAACAGCAGCTTGCCGGCGAGGTCGGTCTGGATCTCGATGGCGTTCAGGACCCCGTTGACCTTGGCGATCATGGCGTCCTGGTGGACGAGCGCGGGATGCACCCTGGCCTGCACGCCTTCCCGATCTATGGACGCGATTCCCAGCAGCTTGATGGCATAGCCAAGCTCGCGGGCGTACTGAAAGTCGCGGGCCGTCAGCCGGGTTATGCCTTCGTGATAGACGTCCGTATCCCTAACCCGGGCGCGAAATCCCAGGCTGGCGAGTATGGCCAGCTTATAGGCGGCGTCTATGCCCTCAATGTCGTTGGTGGGGTCGGCCTCGGCGTAGCCGAGCCGCTGGGCCTCGGCAAGCGTGTCTCCGAAGTCGGCGCCGTCCTGGTCCATGCTGGTGAGGATGAAGTTGGTGGTACCGTTGATGATGCCGTGTATGGTAACGACTTCGTTCGCAACGAGATCCCTGAGAATCGGGGCGATGATCGGGGTGCCGCCTGCCACTGCGGCTTCGAAGAGCACCTGGACGCCCTTCTTGCGTGCCATGGAGAGGATGTGCGGTCCGTGACGGGCCATGACCTCCTTGTTGGCGGTCACGACGTGCTTGCCCGCTGAGATGCTCTTGAGGATGTAGTCCAGAGCGGGGTCTTGTCCGCCAATCAACTCGACGACCACGTCGACGTCGGGATTGGTCAGGATGTCTTCGGCGTCCGTCGTTATCAGACCCTTGGGAACGGCTGCAGCCCTGGGCTTGGCGGAGTCTCGGACGAGAACGCCCTTCAGGTTAACGGGGCACCCGATCATGTCCGTCAGGTGCAAACGCTTTTCAGCGATGGCAGTCGCGACGCCGGTTCCCACGACACCGGCTCCGAGCAACCCTACTCCAACGGCATCCCTACTCACGATGGATATTTCCCCTCTGGATATCTGGTCGTCTATCCTGTCGCCCTTACACACGGAAGGGGCGTACCTCGTACACCCCCGTGTATCAGATCTTGCGTCCCTGAACCGCTAGCGTCCACCAAGTAAGTTCTGCAGTGGATTGGTGTTGGGGGCCGGTGTCGGCGTGATGACGATCGTCAGGCGCAACTGCTCGACGAACCAGGCGTATATGTCGGAGTTGAAGCTGGCATAGACGTCGTGGTTCTGACGCTCTTCGTTGACCCACGTCTGAAGCGTGCGCGTCTTTAGCTGGTCCCTGTTTCTGCGGCTGATCTCATGATTCCCGTCGCGGTCCGATACCAGGAAGAAGTAGAATATCTCCGGGTTGTCGATGTTGGGCACGGGATCGGAGATCTCGCCGATATCCAACTCCCAGAAGACGCGCTCGTAGTCCTCGTGTATGCCAAGCGGGACCCATCCCAGGTCCCCACCGGACTGGACCGTAAACTGGTCGCTCGAAAACTCGTTGGCGGCCGAGCTGACCGCGAACCGAATGTTTTGGGGGCTCTTGTCATCGCCTAAAGTGTCGGCCAGCTTGGTCTTCATGATGTCCACTTCGTCCTGTTGGCTCATGCCAATGCGGTGGACATAGACCTGCTCACCGTACGCGGGCACCCGGTCGCCTATGTACTGCCTGAACTTCTCGCGCAGGATAGCCCTTCGCACCAGGTCGCGATGCTCTTCCCTGCCCACCTGCGTCGTGTTGAGGAACTGGCGGTAGCGCTCGTTGAACTCGCGCTCGATCTGAGCGTCGGACTTGCCGAGCGACTCGGACTGGCTCGGGGCCATTGTCGTGCGGATCCGATTGTCCACCTCTTCTTTGGAGACGGAGATGCCCTGGCCTGGGGCGGCCTGGGAGATGATCTCGTTCTCAACGATCAACTGGAGGGCCTGGAAGATGTCGTCGGAGTTCCTCAGTCCTTGTGCCTGGGTCAACTCCAGCGTTTTCTGCCTTAGATGGAGGAGCTTCACCATGTCGCCGCGCGTGTAGCTCACATCCCCTACCCTAACGATCACCTGCTTGGGAGGAAGAACGAAGATGAGAACGTATCCGGCAACCACTATGCCGATGACAGTGAGTATCAGCGCCCCTATGATGATGAGGGCAAGACGACGACGACGACGATCCTCCGGAGAGGGCTCTGCGACAATCCTGCGCCGGTCGCGTCGAGCTTCGTGTCTGGTCGGGGCTTCCTGTGCTTCGTCAACCACTTGTCCACCCTTGAAAGGTTATCTGTACCTGCCGCCGCCACCCTCGCGGCCACCGCCTCTGTACGAGGACGACCCATCCCGGCCCCCCCGGTACGAGGACGAACCATCGCGGCCGCCACCCCTGTACGAGGGCGTGCTCTCACGCGGCCATCGCATCGGAGGACCGTCGTGATCGGGACTGAAGGGTATCAACGCCAGATGCCTTGCGCGTTTGATCGCGTTCGCGAGCGCGCGCTGGTGCTTGGAGCAGACACCGGTCTTGCGCCGGGACTCGATCTTCCACCTGTCGGTCACATAGCGGCGGAATCGCTCTATGTCTTTGTAGTCGATGTACTCGATGTGGTCGACGCAGAACCCGCATATCTTCCTGCGGCTGTAGTACCTGGGTCTGCCGCGACGGGCTCCGCCGCCCGGGCCGCTCCTGCCGCCGCCCGGGCCGCTCCTGCCGCCACCCGGGCCGCTCCTGCCGCCACCCGGGCCGGATCTGCCCCCCCCGGGCCTGAACCCCGGCGATCCGGAGCCAGCCGGTCTAGGCCCTGATAATGGAGGTCGATTGGACTGTGTAGTCATTTCCACTCACCTTTGTTACGTCCTATGGAGTCTATCTGGATGCTTTTGGGCCGACAGTAAAACCGCTGTCGGGGTGAGTCTGCTGTCTGTGGGATCAGCATCTACCAAGGCAGGTCGTCCGCGTCGTCCTCCGGGGGCGGGCCACCGGCGAATCCCGGATCGCCGGATGTCTGTCCGCCGGATGTCTGTCCGCCGGATACTTGTCCCGGTCTATCTAGGAATACTACTTCAAGTGCGTTGATGTCATTGGAAAAACGGGTCTGACCATCCTGAGCTACATAGGACCGGCTTTGGAGCCTGCCCTCGACGTACACTTTGCTTCCCTTGGTCAAGTACTGGTTGGTCGTCTCGGCTAGACGACGCCAGGCGGACACATTGAACCATTCAGTCTCATCGACGTCCTGACCGTCGCGGTTCCTGTAGCGCCGACCGACAGCCACTGAGAAGTTAGTTACGGCGTCTCCACTAGGTGTGTAGCGCATCTCCGGATCTCTGCCCAGATAACCGATGATCTGCATTTTGTTGAGAGTCACAACTCAACTCCTAGTTACGTGTTGACTACTCGCCCTCTTTGGACTCCTCAGAGTCTGCCGAGGCGTCTGCTTCAGGTTCGGCGTCGACTGCGGAGACCTCGGCAGCCACCGGTGCAGAGTCATCAGTCTCGACGGCGGTCTCCTCAGCCGGAGCCTCGGCAGTAACGGGTTCAGGGGCCACAGCCTCGACGGCGGTCTCCTGCGCTGGGGCCGGAGCCTCGGCGGCGGGTTCAGGGGCAGCGGCTTGGGCTTCCGGCTGGTCGGACGGCGGCGCCTCATCGTCGGATTCTGCTTCGGAAGACTCCTGCTCCTCTGCCTGCCTCTGAGCTTCGGCGGCTCTGCGGGCCTCGTCGCGCTCTCTGGCCTCGCGTTCCGCCCTGGCGCGCGCCTCCGCCTGCTCCCTGGCGGCGCGCTCTCGCTCGGCCTGCGCCTCCATTGCGGCTATCTCGGACTTCTCCAGCTTGATGACAAGGTGCCTGAGCACGTCCTGGGCCGAGTTGAGCGTCTCATTGAGGGAGACGGCAGCCTGCGCCTCCATGGTGCAACGGGTAACAAAGTAGTTGCCTTCGATGAATCGCTGGATGGGATATGCCAGCCGCTTGACACCCCAGTTGTCCTGCTGGGATATGCTGCCTCCGCCATCCGCTATGGTGTCGGAAATACTCTTGACCGTCTCTTTTGCCTCGGCCTCCGTGGCCTCGGGACTGAGGATCATAACCAGCTCGTATTCTCGCATTCGCTGCAAAGTCAAACCAAGTCTCCTGGATGTAAGAGGGGAATCCAACGGATTATAGCACGGGGCGCAAAGGGTCAACAAACGAGGGGAAGCGCGCGGAAGCTGTGTCAGTTTGGTAGGAGTAGGGGTTAAGGTATAGGGTTTAGGGGTTACCAGATCATGATTGGGTTGCGGTCGAGGATTAGGTCTGTGATGGCGTGGACTAGGGCGTCGGCGCGGTCGGGGGAGTGGTGGGAGTTGTCAGAATCAGGATTTGCAGGATGTGAGGATTGGCAGGATGGGTTGGTGGGTGAGTGGGTGGGTGTTGTCTGAACTGTGATTTGTATGATTGGTGTGATTGCGTCGCTGGGCCAGGTGAGCTTGCGCCAGGTGTCCCAGTCTTCTTCGGGTCGGAGTTGGGAGCCGCGGGCGTATAGGGGCCAGTCGTATCTCAGCTTGATTGCCTGGGGTTTAGGGATGCCACTTCGGACAATCTTGATGGCATCCGCGCGCACGTCGTGCGGGAGCGACATCAGATAGTCGGTAGTCGCCGGGAGGTTGCCGGCGGCGGCGAGAGTCAGAAGGGTTTCAAGGTCAGTGGACATTCTATGTATCCGGTGATTTGCCATCCTCGGAGTGAGATGGGTAGGTTTGGGCGAGCTTCTTGCAGCGGTACTCTTCGAATTCGGGCCACTTCTTGCGTCGTTCAACCTGCAACGCAATCTCGGCCCTGAACTTGGCGGCTTCCTCTTCTTCGTAAGGGGCGCTGTCGAAGTCTTCGGGGAACCTGAAGATGGGCGAGTCGACTTG
>JAKZVY010000165.1:0-5564 GCA_047515825.1 Dehalococcoidia bacterium | reverse complement strand
GCAGCAGGTCGAGCAGGGCGCCGATCTCGTTGCCAGGCCGATGCTCGACTCTGACGACCTGCGCCAGCGGGTCCATTCCCTAAAGTCCGAAAGACAGTTCAACTACACCCTCGCCCACTGGACCGTACACACCGACCTTCTGACGCCCCCAGAAGCTGCTGCCGAGGTCGTGCGCGGACTTGACACGGTCACCGCTCGACGTACCGCCGCTTCTGATTCTCCCGACCCCGACCCCGACCTCGCCGCTGAGGTACGTACTTCGTCCGGCAGCTACCCTCTCTGGGTTGGCTGGGACATAATCGAAGAGCTGGCAGAGCGCGTCCGCAGCGTTCTGGACACGCGGGTCGCCTACGTCATATCCGACACTGGTGCCCAACCCCAGGCCAGGCGCGTCCAGGTGTCCATGGAGAGGGCAGGGATACCCACCCACCTGTTCTTCATCCCCTCCGGTGAGCAGAGCAAAACGCTTGAGACGGCGCAGCGCATCTATTCTTGGTTGGCCGGACTCAAGGCCGAACGCGGGCACCTAATACTGGCAGTGGGCGGAGGTGTGGTCGGCGACCTCGCCGGATTCGTCGCCGCGACCTTCCTCCGCGGAATTCCCTACGCCCAGGTCCCAACGACCCTTCTCGCGATGATGGACGCCTCCATCGGCGGCAAGACCGCCGTAGACTTGCCGCAGGGTAAGAACTTGGTCGGAGCGTTCTACCAGCCCAAGTTCGTTCTTGCCGATGTCTCGACACTCCGAACGCTGCCCGAACGCGAGCTCAACTCCGGCTGGGCTGAGGCTTTGAAGCACGGCCTGATCATGGACGAAGGTCTACTTTCTACCTTCGAGAGCCAGCGCGAGAGCATCCGGTCTCTGGAGCCTGAGATAGCCACCGACGTCATCCGCAGAAGCATGGCTATCAAGGCCGCCGTCGTTTCCAAGGACGAGAAGGAGACGCTGGGAATTCGAGTGCTGCTGAACTACGGCCACACCATCGGTCACGGATTGGAGGCCGCCACAGGGTACGGCCAGTATCTGCATGGCGAGGCCGTGAGCGTCGGCATGATGGGCGCTGCCAGAATCGGATGCGACGTGGGACTGATGTCAGCCGCCGATGTCGAACGGCAGAAGTCGGTTCTCGCCGACTACGGCCTGCCTCTTCACGCCAAGGGCGTAGATCCCGACAGGGTGCTGGATGCCATGAGGTCGGACAAGAAGACCTCCGCCGGTGCAATTCGGTGGGTGCTCCTGGACGGCATCGGGAAGGCTACCACGAAAAACGACGTTCCGCCGGAAACCGTAGCCACAGCCCTCAGAAATCTCACCGGCTAGGGCAGGGAATTGTTCGCCGAATGCATAGGGACTAGATGACCCTTCTGGACATCCTGCAATGGACACTGACTGCCCTCGTAGGGGTTGTATCTGGCGCATACGGAGTCCTCGTCGGGGCTGGCGGCGGGTTCATTGTCAGCCCGGTACTTCTGACACTCTCGGACACCGAACCGGAGACCATCGCCGGTACCGTGCTCACCGCCATAGCGGTCAACAGCATCCTGGTCGCCTGGACGTATCGCAGTATGAAGGTGGTGGACTACCGGAGCGGGCTGCTGTTCGCCGCGGCCGCTGTTCCCGGAGCCGTGATCGGCGCCTTCGTAGTCGGAGCGGTGACCCCGGACATATTCAGAACTCTGTTTGGTGTCCTGCTAGTCCTGCTCGCAGTCCAGCTTGCGGTTCGGTCCAGGGTGCCCGAGGACGTCCAGACCGGCGAGTTGAGGCACCTGATTTCGCTAACTGTCAGAAGACGCAACATCCGCACCGAGTCAGGTGAGGAGTACTCCTACGAGTTCAACGAAGCCCTCGCGACCTCATTCAACGTTATCTTGGGTTTCATATCCAGCTTCTTCGGCATCGGCGGCGGGTTTCTCAGGACTCCGATACTCGTCATAGCGTTCGGCTTTCCGGTGCGGATCGCCGCCGCCACGTCCGTATTTGCGCTGGCCATCTACGGCACCGCCGGAGCGCTGACACACGCCGCCCTCGGGCACATAGAGCTTTTTCCGACTCTGGTCTTCGTCACTGCGGGAATAGTCGTAGGCGGCCAGATAGGCGCCAGAGTCTCTGGCCGCATCCGCGGAGCCTGGGCGCTTAGGATGCTTATGGTTGTGGTGTTGGCCCTCGGCATCTGTTTGATCTGGCAGGGAGTGACCGCTTGAGGGATTTCGCCCAATGATGAAAACGACGGTCGTCACGCTGTCGGAGAAATCTCCCCGCTGCCAGTTGCCGTGAGTAGCGCCTGGTACGAGTATCCCCTGCGCCTGATCTCGTCGCTGCCCCCCTCGTTGCGGTCGAGCACCGTCAGCACCTTGACCACCCTGTAACCCGCGGCCTCGACCGCGTCGATGGCGTGGAACAGGCTCCCTCCGGTGGTGCATGTGTCGTCCACAACGGCAACCGGCGCTCCCGGTGCCAGACCAGAGGTAGGACCTTCGATGGTGCGCTGCCCCCCGTGGCCTTTGGCCTCCATGCGCACGATTAAGCCGGGAATCGGGCTGCCTTCCAGGTAGCTCACGACGGACACGGCGGAGACAATCGGGTCGGCTCCCAGCGTTGGACCGGCGACGGCACGCGCCCCGCATTCTTTCAGCATCGGAAGAAAAGCCTTTGCCACACGATAGCCGCCCTCCGGGTCGAGCGACAAAATCCGACCATCGAAGTAGTAGCCGCTAGTCCCGCCCGCAGATAGATCGAACTCCCCAAACAGGAGCGCCCCCTTGGACTTCGCCAGTTCCAGAATCTGATCTGCCTCTGAGTTGCTCATATGATGCCTCGCTGAGGGTTCAGTCCATCGTTGGAGATTTGGCAAGCGCCTTTTAGTCCGGCCTGCGCCTACGGCTGTCCCTTAACCTAACCGCCATTTCCTCTACTGATTCGAGAGGAGCGTAATCGGTTGGATCATGAACGGCGATGTAATCGGCCTTGCTGAGACGATGACACCACACTCCTGGTACGTTGATCTGCGTAACCGCTCCTTCGCCGTACCAAGCTGCAGTTGCAGGCATGAGACTTGGATCATTGAGGCTTTTGACAAACTCCAAAGCTGGGCCCAAGTCTGTATCCACCGAAAAATGACACCAATCTCGAACTCATGCTGTATGGCCAGACGCACATAGTCCACCGCTAGCGCGACGTCTATGCCTTTCTCCCGCCCGTGTCTGTCGTCAGGACCGGAATATCGAACTGCACGGGCGACAACATGACAGCCGCTCTGTTCCCAGGAAGCACGCTGTTTGCGGTAAGACGCGTATGCTCGCGAGTCTCTCTCGGGTGTATGGTATCCGGTGTAGATGCGAACTCCCATGACCTCGACCGGCTCTTGGCGCGGACCACCACGAGCGGCAATGAGCTCGGCAACAGCCCACGGGTCTATCTGCCCGTCAATGTGACTATCGGTGCCCAAGGCGAACGTCTCTCGGGCGCGGTGATAGACATTCTGGGCATCGATAAACAGAATCAGCTTTAGCAAAGTAGCCATAAATGCAGTAACCCCGCCAGTGCGCCTTGCCATGTGGCGAAGCGGACGGCGGGGAAGATTCACGGAGAGTGTACATGACCTCCCTTGCGATGTCTATATGACGAAATGCTTCATTCTACGGCCACTCCAGTTCGCCGTCGCGGTATATCCCCTTCAAGAAACTGTCGTTGAATGCCGTCTCCACGTCTTGGGGCGCTGACAGCGCGTCGTAGTTCAACAGCGAATTTTGGAAGGCTTCCCACTGCTCGGCGGCCATCCAGCCCAGCCCGTTCGCCTCAGTCAGCGGCGATACCGCATCTGCCATCTCCGTCGTCAGCATGAAGCGCATGTGCTCTCTTTCCTCATTCTCGGCGTACTTCAGGACTATGTCGACCGTTTCGTCAACGTTCGACCTTGCGAACTCCAGGCCCTTCATCGTCGCCTTCAAGAACCGTTCCACTGTATCGGGGTCGTCGTCGATCAGGCCTTGCGTCACGATGTAGGTCAGGCCGAGAGTCCGCACCCCGAAGTCCGCCGCGTCGAACAGTACGACCTCGAACCCCAGCCCTCGGATTATGTTAGGCTCGTTCGACTTGAACACGGCCAGAATGTCCACGCGCTTCTCGGTCAGCACGCGTGGGTCGAATCCTACCCTCACCTCCTGCACCCGCGACCGATCCACGCCGGTAGCGTCCACGATCGCCAGGTAGTCAGGAGGCACCGACACCTTGTACCCGAACGTTCGGCCCTCCCAGTCCTTGGGAGTCTGGATGCCGGACTCTTCCAGCGCGACGAATGCCTGCTGGCCGCGTTGACCGAAGAGCGCAATCGCCACGATTGGCAGACCCGGGTCTGCCCTGCGCTGGAGAACCGAGTTGGCGTCCGCCGTCGTGAAGTGAACGTCGCCTGCCATCAGCAAACTCAGGTGCTCTCCGGTCGAGTGCCGGATCTCCACGTCCAGACCCTGTTCACGGAAGTAACCCTTCTCCTTGGCGACGTAGGCCGCCGCAAAGGGCAGGTTCGCCTGCGGCTTGAAGCCGGCCATGAAAGTGACGCTCTTGAGCGGGGCCTCCTCCTCGGAGCACGCCAGCAACATCAACACCACGACGGCCACAGCCGCAACACCGACCCATCCCGCACGCGTTGCCGTCCAACTCGATCTCATCCCAGACTCCTAATCCCTGTCTCGTACTCCGATTCGTGCCAGAACAACGCCCGTCTCTCGATCACCGCCACCAGCGCCGTCAGCACGATCCCAATGAACGATAGCACAAAGATAGCCGCGAACAGAGTCACCATGTCCAGGTTGCTGTGCGCCACGATGATTACGCTCCCAAGTCCACGATCGGCGCTGAACCACTCTCCGACCACCGCACCAATCACCGATAGTGGTATCGAGACGCGAAACGCGGCGAACAGGTACGGCATGGCGCTCGGAACCCTAAGAGTGAGGAACACCTCTCTCCGCGTGGCCCTGAGCGAGCGCATGAAGTCCAGTGCTCCACGGTCCACGGACCGGAAGCCCGTGACCCCGTTCACCAGCACCGGAAAGAACGTGATAAGCGACGCGATCAGCACCTTCGGGACCGGCCCGAACCCGAACCATATTACGAACAGCGGTGCCACGGCGACCACCGGTGTCACCTTCACCAGGATTGCCAGCGGAAACAGGCTGCGCTCTGCCACCCGTGAATGTGCCATCAGCGTGGCGCCCACTAGCGCTACCGCCGCTCCAAGAAGGAATCCGGCAATCGCCTCGCCGAGCGTCACTGCTCCGTGTCCCGCGAAAAAACCCATGTCTCCCACCAGCCGGGCCACGACCTTCGTAGGCGCCGGTACGATGTACTCTGGGGTGTTGCTGATCCGCGTCCAGATCTCCCACGACACGCCCCCCAGCGCCAGCACAACCGCCGGAGGGACCGTATACATCAGGCCTGGCCGCGCTACATCACGGAGCCTCTGAAAGAACCCGCTCTCCGGGCGTCCCGCCGCTACGGACTGGGCTGGCTTATCCAACGCCCGCTCGCTCGGCTCGATCTCCCTGGGCGAGTTGCTCATGCAGCA
>JAKZVY010000164.1:0-5710 GCA_047515825.1 Dehalococcoidia bacterium | reverse complement strand
GCCCTACGTGATCGACAACAGGCGGTGCATATCGTTTCTCACCATCGAGCTGCGGGGGGCCATACCTCGGGACCTGAGGCCGCTGGTCGGGGACTGGGTGTTCGGATGCGACATTTGTCAGGACGTATGCCCGGTCAACCGCAAGGCCACGGAGAGCCGGCGCCGCTCTCAGTGCCAATCTCGATGTCGAGGACGACCCCTCAGTCAGGCGTGAAGTCGAACTCTCGTTGACGGAGATGGTATCGCGCCCGTCGAACTGACCTGCTGCCGGACAAAGGGGTATTCGTGCTTCCCGGGTGCCAGTGTTCCTGAGCATGATGTCGTTGGCCCCGCTGGCCGTTGACTGGGGTTCTGGCAGCCTCTATGCTAACGTCGCCCCATGGCAATCTGAGAAAACGGCGCGTGCGATCGGAGTCCGCTGATGCGGAATCCGTCCGGACGATGGCAGCGGCAGTGACGTTCGGGCCGCAGCCGGATCGTGCCGATGGTCACGAGGTAAGTTGCTGCGGTGGACTTTGATGCGTACGATCTCGAACCGTCAGTATATGACGAGATGTTCCTGCCGGACGGCACTCCCCGGGGGCATTACGAGCCGCTTCACGAGGCGCTGACGCAGCTTTCCTCCGAAGAGCTTGTCGGTATTCAGGAGCGTGTCACGCGCTCGTTCTCCGACGAGGGCATCACCTTTACGGTCTACGGTGACGAAGAGGCCGACGAGCGGATCATCCCCATCGACTGCCTGCCCAGGGTGATGTCAAGCGCGGAGTGGCGGCACCTGGAAGCAGGGCTGACGCAGCGCCTGAAGGCCCTGAACCTATTCCTGGATGACGTATATGGAAAGTCCCGCGTAAAAGACCTGTACGGGAAGCCTCGCATAGTCCACGACGGCGTGATTCCCGACGACGTGATACGCGACTGTCCCCAGTACAGAGAAGAGATGCAGGGTTTCTCCGCTCCCCACGGGACCTGGGTGTCAATCTGTGGCACCGACCTCGTGCGCACCAACGACGGCTTCCGGGTGCTAGAGGACAACCTGCGCGTGCCTTCGGGCGTGTCTTATATGCTCGCAAACAGGAAGGCAGCCAAGTCGAGCCTGCGCCGCCTCTATAGAAGGTCGCGGGTGCGGGATGTGGAGCACTACGGGCGTGTACTGCTGCAGACCCTGAGGGATCTGGCTCCGGGAGGGAATCCGGAGCCTTCAATCGTTCTTCTTACTCCGGGCGTGTACAACTCCGCCTTCTATGAGCACATGTTTCTGGCTCACGAGCTGGGAGCGGAGCTAGTAGAGGGCCGCGATCTTCTGGTCACCGACGACGTTGTCTACATGCGTACCACTACAGGTGTTCGTCGCGTCGACGTCGTCTACCGTCGCGTGGACGACGACTTCGTGGACCCGCTGGCCTTCCGGCCTGACTCACTGCTTGGAGTACCGGGACTGGTAGACGCCTACAAGCGTGGAAACGTGGCGTTGGTGAACGCGCCCGGCACAGGTGTTGCTGACGACAAGAGCGTCTATGCCTATGTGCCTGACATGGTCAGGTACTATCTCGGTGAGGCCCCAATCCTCGAAAACGTCGAAACCTACCTCTGCCGCCGGCCAGAGGACCTTGAGTACACCCTTGACAACCTCCAGGACCTGGTGGTCAAACGGGTCGGAGAGTCGGGGGGGTACGGGATGCTGATAGGACCCCACTCCTCGGCCGAGGAACGCGAGGAGTACGCCGCGCAGGTGCGTGCCGACCCCGCGGGGTTCATCTCGCAGCCGACGCTGGCTATCTCCCGCTCGCCCTGCCTCATCGACGGCCGCATCGAGCCGCGCCATGTGGATCTGCGTCCCTTCGTGCTCCACGGGCGCCAGACACGCATCGTACCCGGGGCCTTCTGTCGCGTTGCCCTGCGTCGAGGCAGTCTTGTCGTAAACTCGAGCCAGGGAGGAGGCGGCAAGGACTTCTGGGTACTGAGAGATTGAGCAGCAAATGCTGAACAACGAGGGTTAACTGGATGCTTTCGCGCAGCGCACAGGGCCTTTACTGGATGGGCCGATACCTGGAGCGGACGCAGCATCTCTGCCGTCTGCTGGAGCTCCAGGCGTCAGCGCTGGTCGACCGCCCGGTTAGGGAGATCTATTTCGGCTGGAGGCGCATATACTCCAGCATGAGCATGCAGCCTCCGGGTGGGATCCTTGAGATCGACTTCGATGACGACTTCACCCTGGCAGACTCCTACACGCTCGCCGACGACCTTACCTTCGAGCGGCTGAATCCCTGCTCGGTCTGGAGCTGCCTGGCACTCGGACGCGAGAACGCCCGCCAGATGCGACACTGCATCAGTGGAGAGATGTGGACCTCCCTGAATCTGTCCTACCTTCGTGTCCAAGGGCTGACGATGCAGGATATCTGGACGTCCTCCCCGGAGAGTTTCTACGCACAGACATCGGCGGAGATCAACACCTTCTTCGGCATAGCCTCGACCACCATGTATCGCGACGACGGCTGGCACTTCATGCGGCTCGGGCACTTCATAGAGCGTGCACAGGTCTCGGCCGCCTTTCTCCTGGCCCATCTCGCCGCGGATACGACGAACAAAGAGGACTCCGAAGACGACTTGACGAGCCTGCTACGCGCGTACCGCGCCTTCGATGCGTACAACCGCAGGTATAGCGTAGAGGTGCATCCAGGTCGGGTGATGGAGCTACTTGTCGTCGACCCCATGCTTCCCAACTCGCTCTGCCAATCCATCGATGCGGCATCAGCCGAGCTTGCCGGTCTAGCCCCGGGACCGGACACGGGTTCCAGCACAGCCGCGCGGCGATTAGTGGGTCGCATCGGCGCGATGGTCCATGACTACTGGCCGGACCGGGAAGACAACGAGGAGTTCTTGAGACAGGTGAACGATTACTGCCTGGAGCTTCACTACCTGTTGACCAACGCATACTTCGAATACCCTGTGGAAGGGTCGTAACCTCTCCAGCCAGCGTGTGGTGAGGGCCGCTCCGGGAACAGCCAGGCAGCTTCCGTCTATCTAGCTCGAGTCGGGCGGTGTTTCTCCAGTCTTCTCCACGTGCGCGTGCTTCAGCAGCTCCAGGGCATCTTCCAGCTCATGCTTGTGTTCGTCGAATCTGGAGACGGATATCACGGCGTGCTCCCGCGCTCGGCCCGTGGATACGAAGCTGCCGGAAACCGGAGAGACGTCCGTGTAGTCGAGTCCCGCGGCGAACCTCACGTAGTCCCGCGCAGGAGGCAGGATCATGCCCCTTGTGGGATCGGCCCCCAGCCAGCCGTCTTCGGGGTGCATGAACTCCAGCCAGGAGTGGGTTTCGCCCGTCTCCCCAGTGAGTATTCCACTCATGTAGCGGCACGGTATTCCCAGGGCCCGGAGCATTCCAATGGCAAGGTGGGTCTTGTCCTGGCACACGCCTTCCCTGGCAGATGCGACCTGCTCTGCAGTAGTTGCGACGGAAGTCCGGCCCCTGAGATAGCGCACCTCGCCGTGCGCCCAACCTGTCACGAGGCTTACCGTCTCGAGTAGTGAATCCACCCTGCCGGCGACTTCCCGTGCAAGGCCCGAGACTGATCCAGGGTCTATCAGTGGAGTGGGCGCCGTTAGCTCTGTCGCACCCAGAGGCTCCACGGACTTCGCCATGCTGACGTCGTTGAGTGCGGGTGGGTCGAAGGGCAGATCGACCAGCCCGGCAACGGCAACCACGAGACTGGTGTGATGCTCGGTCACGCTGTACCTCTGGACGGTGTTGCCGAAGCGGTCCCGGGAGGTGTCCCCAATTCCCTGTGGCAGAACCCAGAGCTGGGTTCGACGCACGTTCTGCGTCTCGTCGTCCCTGGGGAAGATACGGAGTTGATTCTCGTTTTCGAAGACTACGCTGAAGTAGTCGTAACGCGCAGCATAGATGTAGGAGACGGTCAGGGACCTGTCTGGAAGCTGTGAACCGGGAGCAAGGCGGCTTGCTGGTCCCATTTGTCCTCCACCGGCGTCCCGCACAGGGTTCAGAGGGGGTTGCGCCAGAGGAGGTCCTGGAAGCGGCTGAAGTCGGTGTCGTTTGAGTGGACCTCTGCCTGATACTCCATCGCAAGGGCGGCGATATGTGCGTCTGCGACAAGGTTCGCTCCAACGCCGGCGGCGACGAGATTCCTTCTCAGGTGGATCATATGGTCGGGGCCGGGGTCGAGCGGCGTAACATGGGGGAATCGGAACCACTCACGCACGTAGTCGACGGCTTCCGATGGGGCCGCCGGTCGGGCAAGCACCTGGGGGTGGGTCATAAGTCTCACGAAGCCTGTCGATACGACCCACCGAATCCCGATCCACCCGGCGCCGTTGATCAAGTCTTCCCACCAGCGCCTTGCGGGGCCGTGATATGGCGCCCTGCCATCGTAGGCGCAGAGCAGCAGATTGATGTCTGGGATGATCACCCCGTGCTCGGTCTGGTGAAGTCTTCGGTTTCGAGCTGTTCGTTCAGCTGATTCAGCTTCAGCGGATCGACGCTTGAGGCGAACCCGCTGTGGATTGGGTTAACTTTGAATCGGGGCACGGGCTCGTGCCTTACGCCCGGCGACACCCCGCGGCGCAACGCGTCATTCACCACCTGCTTGAAGGGCAGATTGAGAAGCCGTGCCCGTTCTCTCAGTGTACGGGCGAGGTCGTCTTCAATTGTCAGTGTCGTTCTCATGGAGACATCATGATGCCTTGACAGTTGATGTCAAGATGTCCGTCCGGTTTGGCGGCTGAAGTGCTCCTACTGGTTCGTGAGCTTCACCCTCGGGTCCACGATGGCGAGCAGTATGTCGGAGATGAGCGTGCCCACGACCGTCCCGATGCCGAGCAGCAGAACGATGAAACCGGCCAGGTAGATGTCCTCGTCCCAGATCGCGTTCAGCAGCACGGGCCCTATTGTTGGCAGGCTGAGTACGACCGACACGATGACGCTGCCGCTGACGAGGGAGGGCAGCAGGTAGCCGACCGTGCTGATCAGAGGATTGATGGCGACGCGTGTCGGGTACTTGAGGATCAACTTCCAGGACCGGACGCCCTTGGCCTTCGCCGTGACGACGTAGGGCTTGCTGAGCTCATCGAGCAGGTTGTTGCGCATCACTCGGATGAGCCCGGCCGTCCCTGATGTACCCAGGACTATTGCTGGTATCCACATGTGGTTGATCAGGTCTAGAGCCTTCGCGAAGCTCCACGGGGCGTTTACGTAATCGGCGGAGAAGAGCCCTCCGACGTTCATTTCGAAGTAGGCGAAGAAGATGTACATCAGAACCAGGCCCAGCAGGAAGTCGGGCACTGCCAGTCCAGTGAATCCGACAAAGGTAAAGATGTAGTCGCCTACAGAGTGCTGCCTCACGGCCGAGTATATCCCCACGGGAATGGCGAAGGTCCACGTCACGATGATAGTGAACCCCGTGAGAGCTATGGTCGCCCATATCCTCTCACCCACGATTTCCTTCACTGGCTCCTGGTAGGCGAGCCCGCCGCCTGGGGCGCCGAACGCCAGTCCCAGGTCACCGTGGCGGATCATTCGCCATACCCAGTTGCCGTACCTGTACCAGAGAGGTTTGTCGAGGTTGAGATAGATGCGGAACTTGTCGAGGAGCTCCTTCGCCATCGACTCCGACTCGCCCACGACGTGGACGGTCCGCGCGTAGCGCTTAGTGGCCAGGTCGCCCTCCGGTAGCTCGATGATGACGAAGGCGAG
>JAKZVY010000163.1:0-4494 GCA_047515825.1 Dehalococcoidia bacterium | reverse complement strand
GAGTGAGATAGCCCACCAGAGTATGAGCTAAATGCTATCAGCCTTACTTGCACCTAGATCTGCGCGATGTTTCTTTCTACGCTTTCGCCTATACACTGACCAATCCTGATAGTCCATTTCAATTCTGTACTCAAAGGTCTTGCCTCTGTACCGTCGCAAGACTCCAGGTTCAGGATAGTCAATCAAGCGTGTGCCGTGACTGCTTGGCTCTTTAGCAAATGTGCTAAGCACCCATTTTGGTATGCCTATCGTATTTCTGCTATCGCCGATGTAAGTCCATCCCCGTGAAGAGTGGCGTGGACGAATGTTGCCAAACAGAAGTCGTGCAAGTGAAAATATCAAAAAGACAACCTCCTCTCGGCCTTATATTCACAGGTTGGCTTGCGCGCGCCGGTGATTCGTTGCAACAAACCACCGACGCGCGCGAATGTACTACTGCGCGTTCGCCGACTCGAGCTCCCTGGATTGAGTCTCAAGCTCTCCCACGGCGTCGGCCACCAGGACCGGGTTCAACCTTGATGCGTGATCGGAGTACCCTGCCCTGTCCAGCATCGAGCCAAGCTTTCCGCCCTTGAACAGGTCCAGCGCCCATCCCAGCGGATCGGGGACGGTCGTGAGGTCGAGGTAGAGGCGCTGGTTCTTGGCGCGCGGGCCGTAGTGATAGTGTGGAGCGCGCTCGAAGCAGTCGAACGTCAGCAGTTCCATCTCTTCGCCCTCCACGTCACCCAAGACATGGATCGCCACTCCCCGGTCGTTGGCGAGCTGTCTGAACTCGATGCCGAACCGGACTGGCCCGGCTTCCAGGATCAAGTCGCCCCGATTATGCGTCACCGTGCTGCGCCCGTCCACTGCCAGTTTGTGAGACTCCGCTTCCAGCTCGTCCATCGCGTCGCCCAGGTCGATTCCGCCCGCGGCCTCTGCGAGCTCCGAGTAGCCCGCGCGCCCGATCATCTCCGGCAATCGGCTCCGTATCTGCTGGAGCGTCCAGTCCAGCGAGTCGCCCGCGGTCGTCTTGTCCAGCATCAGCCGCTCGTTACGCTTCTGTGGCCCGTAGTGATAGTGCGGCTCGTGGTCGAAGCAGTCGAACCTCAACAGCTCGTGCTCCTCGTCCTCGCTCACATCCCCCAAGACGTGGATGCACACCCCTTGGTCAGAGAGCAGGTCTCGGTACTCTACACCGAACTTGATCGCGTCCTCGCCGATAATTGTGTCTCCACGCTCTTTCATATTCTTCACCTCCCACTTGGAATGAGGCCATTATATCGCTTTTCGGCATTTAGTCGAGAGGAGTCTGGATTTGGAGTCTTGTGCTACAATTTCCATCGTAAGTTGAAGGGGAGTTACCCGTACCCGTCACGGTATTCTGGCCCTGAGCTGAATGGACTCTCGCCGAGACACTCCGGCATGTTCGGCAAGACAGCGTGGTAGAGAGGCTGACCTATGCGCCCGATAATGGATGTTGCTCAAGAGCTTGGGCTAAGCCCCGACTCCGTAATCCCGTATGGGCACTACAAGGCGAAGGTGTCTCTCGACGCCATCCGCGATGACGGCAGACGCGGCAAGATGGTCGTCGTCACCGGCATTACCCCCACGCCCGCAGGCGAAGGCAAGACTACAACCACCGTAGGACTGACCCAATCCATGGGCAGACTCGGCAAAAACGTCGTCGCCACCCTCAGAGAGCCCTCGCTCGGCCCCATTTTCGGCATCAAGGGCGGCGGCACCGGCGGCGGCAAGAGCCTCATCCAGCCTGACGACGAGGTCAACATCCACTTCACCGGCGACGCCCACGCCGTCGGCTCAGCTCACAACCTGCTGGCAGCCCTCACCGATAACGTCGCGCAGCGCGCCCGGATCGACGGGTTCAGACCGGAAGGCATAACCTGGCGTCGAGTAACCGATGTCGAGGACCGTGCCCTCCGCACTATCATGACCGGAATCGGCGGCTCAAACAACGCCCCGGTGCGCGAGAGCGGCTTCGACATCGTCACTGCGTCCGAGATAATGGCTATCTTGGCCCTTTCAAGAGACCTCCAGGACCTGCGCCAGAGGCTGAGCAGGATCGTCGTCGGATACACCAACGAGACCAGGCCCGCAGACCGCAAGCCGATCACCGCGAACGACGTCGGAGCCGTCGGCTCCATGATGTCGCTTCTCAGGTACGCCATACAGCCCAACATCGTCCAGACCACCGAAGGCCAGCCCGTGATCGTACACGCCGGACCTTTCGGCAACATTGCCCACGGCTGCTCCTCCGTCGTCGGAGACAGGCTCGCCCTCGGATACGCCGACTACGTTCTCTCAGAGGCCGGTTTCGGCGCCGACCTCGGATTTGAGAAGTTCATGCACATCAAGGCCAGATTCAACGGGCTCGAACCCCACGCCGCGGTGATCGTGGCGTCGGTCCGGGCCGTCAAGTTCCACGGCGGCGTGCGCCGTAACGAGCTGGACGCCCCGAACCCGGAAGCCGCACACGAAGGCCTCGCCAACCTACAGCACCTGATCGGGATGATCCGCTCGTTCAACCTTCCCGTCGTCGTCGCGCTCAACCACTTCCCTACCGACACCGCTGAGGAGACCGCAATCCTCAAGCGTGGCGCTGAGGAAGCGGGCGCGTTCGCCGCCGTGGAAAGCACCGTGTTCGCCGACGGAGGAGCCGGGGGCGTCGAGTTGGCCGAAGCTCTGGTCGACGCGACGCAGCAGGAAGACCACCCACAGATAGACTACGCCTACCCTATCGAGGCCCCAATCAGGGATAAGGTCATGGCGCTGGCCAAGCGAGTGTACAACGCGGACGACGTGCAGTGGTCCCTGGCCGCCCGCAGACTGCTCAGGCAGTTCGAGGCCAACGGATGGGGCAACCTGCCCGTGTGCATGGCTAAGACACACCTGTCCATCTCCCACCGCGCCGCCCTAAAAGGCCGGCCCTCCGGCTACACGTTCCAAGTCTCAGACGTTCGCGCCTCAGTCGGTGCCGGGTTCATCTATCCCATCGCCGGAAACATAGTCACCATGCCCGGACTTCCCGGCTCGCCGCGCCAGCTAGACGTTGACGATGAGGGGAACATCCTCGGCCTGTAAACGGCAGCAAGAAGTAAGGTACACGTCTTCGACCTACAAAGTTGAAAAAGTTGGACGGAAGGGCGAAGTGGTCATAGGCGACGAGCTGCGCGAAAAACTGGGTATAGGCCCCGGGTGGAGAGCGTATCAGTTCCTAGAAAACGACCACCTGAAAATCTACTTCCTCCCGCCAGACGACGGCACTCCTCTGGCCGGCAGCCTCGCCCAATACGTGAATGAGGAGAACAAGTTCGATGATAACGACTGGCACAAGATAAAACAGGAGGCTTGGATAAAGGCTATTGAGGAAGACCACTACGAATGGAAATGAATATCAAGCGCGCTTTTCTCGACACAAGCGTAATAGTTCGATACTTGGTAGGTGAGCCGACGGAACAGGCCACTCAGGCTTCCCATATCATACTCGAAACCGAGGGTCTTCAGATTTCCGATGTTGCGCTGACTGAAACAGTGTGTGTCCTGAGAACTCGGTATCAAGTTCCCCGGGAGACCATCATTGACAGTAGTTTAATAGCTCTCATACAAAGAGATAACATATCCGTCTATGCTATGGATGATGATTTGGCGCTGCAGGGCCTGACGATGTGCCGTCCCTCAGGCAGGGTTTCTATATCTGATGCTATGATATGGGTAGCCGCCCGCTCCAATGGCGCGAGAGCCATCTACACCTTTGATCAGCGCTTTCCCAGCGAAGACCTCGAAATACGCCAGCGTGTATAACCGAGAAACCCATACTTATAGAGAAACCTTCCTGTCCCGGTCGTCCCGGCGGAAGGAAATGAAATGCCCGAGTTCTTCAACGTTCGTTCTCCGTCACAGGCGTTTGAAGACCTGCGCCCGTATCTGTCTCCTATAAGCGAGTCCGAGGTCACTCCGACTGCTTCCTCCCTCGGACACGTGATTGCCGAGCAAATCCACTCCCCCGAAAACCTGCCCGCGTTTCCCCGTTCGTCCATGGACGGCTTCTCCGTACGGGCGCGGGACACGTTCGGAGCGTCCGAGAGCCTGCCCGCGCTGCTGGAAGTCGTGGCCGACATTCCCACAGGCCGAAGTTCCGATACGACACTGAACCCCGGACAGGCCGCCGTCGCATACACCGGAGGTATGCTCGCGGACCAAGCCGACGCCGTCGTAATGGTCGAGCGTACCCAGCCCGCAGACAGCAGATCTATCGAGGTGCTCAGACCCGTCGCTCCTGGCGAGAACGTGATACAAGCCGGAGAAGACGTCTGCGCTGGCGACCTGCTGTTTCGACCCGGACACGCCTTACGGCCCCAGGACATCGGCGGCCTGCTTGCGCTCGGCATCGACAACGTGCCGGTCCTCAGAAGACCCAAAGTCGCAATCGTCTCCACCGGCGACGAGCTTGTTCCGCCCGACGCCCGTCCTGAGCGCGGCCAGATCCGCGACATC
>JAKZVY010000162.1:0-10365 GCA_047515825.1 Dehalococcoidia bacterium | reverse complement strand
GAAGTGTTTTGCCGAATTTATACTGTCTGTACTGTCTGTCGACATAGAGAAGATTCTTCGGCCAAGTTTTCTGCTCTTCAGGACATTCGCCCCCGCCCTGAAATGACAGGAGTAAGAGATCGGGGTTTGGGATCGGGGTTTGGGATCGGGGGGCCATACGAGATTAAGAGCCCGTGACAGGCAACCGAGCGCAGTTCAGGGTTCTTGAGCATGTTATGCGTTGTCGAATATGCTTCGTGTAATAGTCCTTCTATCGAATCAGACATTTCCCGTCCTTTCTAGTGATCCACGCCAAGAATTCTGGCTGGTCTTGTCGTAGGAGGCTGACAGGGGTATACGCTAGAGGCTCAGACTGCTTCCGTCATTCCGGCGAAAGCCGGAATCCAGGGACGGGGAGCTTCACCCTCACCCCAACCCTCTCCCTGAGAGAGGGGGCCTGTTGATTGGTTTTCACAGTCGAGTGCACACTTACATATCCCTGTCAGTGTCGCAAGAGAGGAACACCTACCGGCTGCCGGCGGATCTGCCTCCATCCACCATATAGACGCCGCCGGTGCAGTAGCTGCTGTCGTCGCTGGCGAGGAACAGCATCAGCTGCGCCACTTCCTCGGGGGTGCCGTACCGTTCCAGCGGTATGCGGGATGCCGCGGCCTGTTTCACCACGTCGACGGTCACCGCTGAATCGTCCATGGACGCCACACGCATCTCCTCTATCGAGCGCATCATGCGGGTCTCGATCGGCGACGGATTGACGGTATTGACCCGAATGCCCAGCGGCGCCCCTTCCAGCGCGGCGGCGCGCATCAGGCCGATGACCGCGTGTTTGCTTATACCATATGCCGACATATCCGGAGTTCCGGTGATGCCGGCGCCGGAAGATGTGATGACGATGCTGCCGCCACCACCCCGGCTCATCACTGGCATCGCGTACTTGACGCCCAACCATACTCCCCGCACATTGACCGCCATAACCCGGTCGAAAACGTCTATGGGATAGTCGGATATCGGAGCCATGGCTCCCTCGATTCCCGCGTTGGCCAGGAGCACGTCTATGCCGCCCCAACGATCCACGGCAGCGTTGATGTACGCTTGGGTCTGGTCAGGCTGAGTCACGTCGGCCACGGTGTAGCTGGCCCTGTCATCGCCGATCGACCGTACAGACTCCCGGAGCGCTACTTCGTCGAGGTCGACCAGCGCCACTCGCGCCCCCTCATCCGCAAACAGCTTCGCTGCAGCCCGGCCGATACCGCCGATGGCCCCCGTAATCACGGCCACCTTTCCCTCCAGACGTGACATATCGATCTCCTTTCGTGTAGGGGAGGATTTGAAACCCGCTCCTCGTACTACCAACCTCGGATCAGGCGACGGTAGGGGCAGGTTTGAAACCTGCCCCTACACAGTTCTGCCACTGCTAATCCCCTGGCGTTCGCGGGTCCAGGGGAACGAGCTTGCTCAGTCCGGCTGCGTCCTCGAACAGCGCGGACGCGCCGAGCAGGTAGCCCTCGTCTTTCCAGGGGGCCATTATCTGCAACCCGACCGGCAGACCCGACTCCGTGAATCCACACGGCACCGAGATCGCCGGGCACCCGGTCAGTGTCAGCGCGAAGGTCATAATCAGCCAGCTGATGTAGGTGTCGAACTGCTCGCCGTTCACTTCGGTAAGGTACCTGACGTCCACGTCGAACGGCGGCGCCAGCACCGTCGGGCAGACGAGCAGATCGTACTCGCTGAAGAACTCAGCAGTGCGGTTGATGAGGGCCCCGCGCTCCAGCTTGGCTCGCGCCACGTCGTCCTGCGACAGTCCAAGACCGTGCTCGACGTTCCAGATCATCTCAGGCTTGAGCTCCGATCGGTACTCGGCAAGCAGCGTCCTGTAGTTCGCGACGAACGACGCTCCTCTGAGCGTCTGGAAGACCCACTCTGCGTCGCCCATGTCGATGCTCTTCTCTTGGAACTCGGCGCCGATGTCCCTGAAGTGGTCCATCGCGCTACGGCAGATTTCAGCGACCTCTGAATCGACTGCGGTCAGTCCCAGGTCAGATGTAAATCCGATGCGGCGCGGCGTCGTAGGGTTGTCCACCCAGTCGACGAACGACCTCGCAGGGGCAGGCAGACTGAGGGGGTCTTCGCGATAGGCACCTGTCTGTGCATCCAGCATCAGCGCCGTGTCGCCCACGGTACGTCCCATCGGCCCTTCAACTGACAGTGTGCCGAACGGCATGGACCTCGGCCCGTGCGCGACCCTGCCCGGTGTCGGACGAAGTCCCACGACCGAGCAGAAGCTCGCGGGGATCCGCAGGCTGCCTCCGAGATCGCTCCCGGACGCCAGCCACACCTGTCCGGCAGCCAGCGCGGTCGCCGAGCCCCCGGACGAGCCGCCGCAGGTCATGTCGGTGTTCCACGGGTTGCGAGTCTTGCCGAATACCTCGTTGAACGTGTTTGCTCCCGCGGCAAACTCGGGAGTGTTCGACTTGGCCAGCACTACGCCGCCCCTGGATTCCAGGATGGTGACGAGCAGGTCGGACGTTTCAGGCACATGGTCTGCGAAGATCGGAGACCCGCGCGTGCACAGCACGCCCCCGACGTCCTTCATGTCCTTGATAGCGATAGGCAGGCCGTATAGGTATCCGCGCGGTGTGTCGTCCGGATCAGGGTGTACCAGCCTGTCGGCGTGCTCCCTGGCCCTGTCTGCGCACATGATCGGAAGCGCGTTGAGAGTGCCGTCGGTCTGCTCGATGCGTGCGAGGGCGGCGTCAATCAACTCGGATGGCGCCACCGCCCCTCGTCGTAGCTGATCGACCGCCTGCCTTGCCGTGAGTTCGAATAGCTCGGTCACTTCTAAACTCCCATCTGTCATGCCTGCGTAGGTCGGGACCCACGAAGTGGCTCGCCGCTCGGCAATACAAGTTCTGGGCAGTATAGAACTTTCGCAGAACTTTCTGGGAGTTGGTGCTAGACCCTCGCGCTCTTCGAGTGTATGCCGGTCGCGCCGCTGGGCCTGGGCGAGTTGATCTCCTCGGTCTGCGGTGTGCCGTCGGCCTCGTAGGTGCGTACCTCGAACTCGTGCCGACCCTCTTCGAAGGGCCAGTCGTATCTCCAGATGACCCACGTCGTGTCCGAGAGAGGCTTGCGCAGGATCGCTTCGTTCCAGACACCGTCACCATCGACTTGGACTTCGACCTTGGATATTCCCCTGGCTCCCGCGTGCGCGATTCCGCCGACCGGTATCAGCTTGCGGTCTCCGTCCTCGATGACTGCGTCTATGGCCACGGTATCTATGACTGCAGTAGCATGCATCTGCGCGACCTCGTCCCAGTCCCGCGCGACCCAGTAGCCGGGCTTGTACTCGTCGATGACCTCAATGCTGGTTATCCACTTCGGCTGCTTCATGCCGTACCGGTCAGGGAGCCATATCCTAAGCGGGAATCCGTGGTCGAACGGAATGGGCCGACCGTCCCAGTTGTACGCGAGCATGATCCTGGGGTCCGACGCTATCAGGTCGAGAGCGACCGTCTCGAAGAACCCGTCTTCGCTCTCGATGAACAGGTGAGTCGCACTCGGCAAGGGCTTGAGGTCTGCGAGGATGTCCTGGAGACTCGCGCCTGTCCAGTAAGTCGTGCTGATGAGGTCTCCACCGACCCTGTTGGAGATGCACGCAAGCGTGACGAACTCGTTGCGAGCCTCGTACCTGTTGCGGATGTCGTCAATGGTCAGCGACATGGGGTTCTCGACCGAACCGGTGATTGGCAGTGTGTAGTTGTTGCCGTCGATAATGCTCGGCTGAGACCTGATGAATATCTTGTAGTGGTCCCTGACGGCGGTGTACTCGGGTCGGGTGCCCAGGGCCGGCTTAACCGGGTCGTCTTCGTTGGGAAGCTCGATCATCCCGGCTGCGGCGCTTTCGGCGATCCGATCCCTCATCGCGGCGAGCTCGGCTTCGAGCCTTGCCTTCTCGTTGCCTGCCATGACACGCCCGATGCCTGCGCCGGCAACGGTGATCGTAGCGGTCGCCACTCCCATTCGCACCAGGAATTGACGCCTGCCCATCACTTCCACAGACCGCTCTCCGTCCGCGGAGACGATGACCGTGCGCTCGGGCTCGATAAGGCGGCGCGCGACCAATGCCGACGCTGTCCCCCATGCAACCGACGCGATCATCACCCAGATGAAGTTCAGGGTCGGGTCTATGGTCGACTGGCCGATGCTGAACGTTATGAGCGCGACCGGTATGCCGACGATGGCTCCGCACAGGGCTCCCAGCTGCGGCCGGGCGCCCCAGATGCGCCTCTCCACGAGCGCGAAGACGATGATCGTCGCGACGACTCCGGCGCCCAGGAACAGCATGACGGCCATGATCTGCTCCGCGGTCTTCGCGAAGTCCTTGACGCTCAGCCCTACCAGCATGAGCGTCTCGATCATCGCGTCGATGCCGAACGTCACCATCGCGCCCGGCAGCATGCCTGCTGTCCAGTCGAAAGTTTCGAACGGCGGGAACGACAGGTCGAGCCACTTGTCCGCCATGTACAGGATGGCTATGAGCGGGGCCGTGAGGAGGACGCCTGTTAATGCGCCAAAACCGAGGCTTCGCAGTTTCATGGCACCTAGTCCCTCCTCAAATATAGTTTATTCGGGCCTTCTTCGATATTTACGTAGATTTAGTATAACCGGATGCTCGCTGCGGCGCAGTCTCAATTCCGGACTTCAGTCGGCGGTCCACCTGGCAAGCGCGTTCTCGTCGATCTCCAGACCCAGACCGGGCCGGTCTGACAGCGTGATCGTTCCGCCTTCAGGGATTATCGGATCTACGTACAGCTCGGCGACCTGCTCCGCCGGCCCAGTGAACTCTTCCGAGAACTCGTGCGGCCTGATCGCGTTGCCCACCGTGCTGTACGCGTGCAGACTCGCCAGCGAGTTTGCGCCGATGTTGGGGCTGTGCGGCATTATCACCTTGTTGCGCGCCGACGCGATCTCATAGACGCGCATGATCTCCGACACGCCTCCGACGTTCAGGATGTCCGGCTGGAGTATGTCGGGGTTGCCCAGGTCGATAAGGTCCCGGAATCGCCACGCCGAGAGCTCCTGCTCTCCGGTCGATACCGGACAGTCGAGCGCGTCAACGACCTGTCGAAGCCCGGGGAAGTCGTACTGAGGAAGCGGCTCCTCGAAGTGGGCGACGCCCATCTCCTCGAGTCGGCGTCCCTGGGTGATCGCCGTGGAGACCGAGTAGCCGCAGTTGGCGTCGAATCCGAGCGGCACGTCGTCGGGCAGCCACTCGCGGCACGCCTTGAAGATCGCGAAGTCCTTGGTCGGGTCCGCATCCTGCCTGTAGTCGCGCCAGTCCATCCTGATCTTGAAGGCGCGGTAGCCTCTCTCGTAGCCCTCCTGGATCTCTTCCAGCATCTCGCCCGGCGACTTTCGCCAGCCGCTGCCCCTGCTCCAGTACAGCGGAATCTCGGTACGCGCAGCGCCTCCGAGCAGCTTGTGAAGCGGCATCCCGGCGGCCTTGCCCATGATGTCCCAGATGGCGACGTCTATCGAGCCGACGATCTGCGAGGGCAGCCTTGTCGCCCGCTCTCCGTCGCCGAGCATCAGCAGCTCCCATATCCTGCGCGGCTGAAGTGGGTCCATACCGATGAGCAGCGGCTTGATGATGTCTTCGAGGTAGGCGTTGAAAACGCCGTAGCCGCGGGAGCCTTCCGCGATGCCAGTGATGCCTTCGTCTGTGAAGACGCGGACGAGTATTCTTCCCGGCCTGCCGACGAACGAGGCCGGTGCCCCCTCAGGCGGCCTGAGCAGGTTGATCTGAATATCGGTGATCCGCATTTGCTGATACCTCTCCGGTTGCTTGGACTGTGGTTCCAAAGGGGATTCCCCAGAGGCCCCCTCTCCCTCAGGGAGAGGGTTGGGGTGAGGGTGGAAATGATGTCACGATTCCCCTCATCCCCGGATCAAGTCCGGGACAGGCTCTAACCTTCTCCCCAGGGAGAAGGGACTTTGGAAGCATCTCCTTGGAGAATCTACGTAATCGGCACTATTGGCAGGGTTATATGCGACGGTCGTTCGCTGTCGTGATAGATCGTCTGGTTGGCGACTCTGGTCTCATCGTCGACGCCGAAGTCGTGGCCCGTGTTCGGGTTGCGATCGAACTGCGGGAAATTGCTGCTGGAGACCTCCACGCGAATCTGGTGGCCCTTCAGAAAGCGGTTACTGGTCGACCATAGATCGATGGTGTACTCGTAAACTTCGCCTGGCTCCAGCAGCGTCGGCTCCTCCCAGGAGTCCCGATACCTGGCGCGGATGATGCCCTGTGCGACGTTGTACGCTACTCCGGTCGGTCCGACATCCACGAGCTTGGCGGTGAAGTCGGTATCTGGTGCGTCCGACGCTGCGTACAGTGTCATGCTCACCGGCCCAGTCACCTCGACGTCCTGTTCGAGCGGCGGGGTAGTGTACACCAGCACATCAGGCCGCCACTCCACCTGCTGCTGGTCGCGCGGACCCATCGATACCGGCGTCAACTCTTCTCCGCAGCAGGTGCTTCCGCCGACGGTCATCACCGGATGGTTCGGGTCGTACACGAACTGGTCCGGCGACTCGCCGTCCGGCGCTGCCGTGTCGAGTGTCCCGTCGCCGAACAGCGAGTTGGCGTTGCCGCCGCTGTGCAGGTAGTACGAAGTGTACTGCGTCCCCGGTATGGGCCAGTCGGACGCTGTCCGCCACTCGTTCGCGCCCATGACGAAGACGTTGACGGGCGGCTCACCGGCGACACCGTTGTCGATTCCCTTGAGCCAGTAGTCGAACCAGCGCAGGTGCTCGTTCAGCAGGTCGAGCTTGACCGTGTCTCCAAAGTCGACATCGCCGGTAACTGTCTCGGTCCCAGCGGCGCCGAGGCTGTGTATCCACGGGCCGATGACCACCTTCTGATTGCTCTTGCCGGGCTCCATTCCGCCCTTTCTGACGCCCATGAAGTTGTTGAGCGTGCCCTGGAGGAAGACATCGAACCAGCCGCCCATGCCGTAGGTCGGCACGTTGATGTCGTGGTATCGTTCCTCGACCGGTCTCATGCCCTTCCAGTAGTCGTCGTAGTCGGGGTGGGCGACCCAGTCTCTCCAGTACCTGTTGACCCGTCCGGCGGCCTCGTCCATCGTGTTCAGCGGCAGGTGCCAGAAGAGATTGGTCATGTGGTTGTCTTCAGGGAACCACATGTACTGGACCTGGTTTGTGCGCGTGTGCATCTGGATTCCGACCCAGCGCAGGTTGAACGCGAGCTGGAACGCGCCGCCGGTGTACGCCCAGTTGTGGTAGAAGTTGGAGTAGCCGACCCTCGGTACCATGGCCTTGAGGTACTTGCTGCGGCCCGGAGCGGCCTGCCACTGCGTCATGGCAAGGTAGGAGCCGCCTGCGGTTCCGACGTTGCCGTCGCACCACGACTGGGAGCCGATCCACTCCTGGGTATCGTAGCCGTCCTCGACCTCGAACCTGAATGGATACCACTCGCCCGCCGAGTCCCAGCGGCCGCGCACGTCCTGGCTTATCGCCGCATACCCACGGGTCGCGAAGTACATGCAGTCCTTCACCATGGCCTCGTTGTTGTTGTTGTACGGAGTCCTGATCAGGATCGCGGGCGTGGGCCCGTCGACGTCGGGCAGGTAGATGTCGGTAGAGAGACTGACTCCGTCCCGCATCGGAACATCCACCCCGAGCATCATCTTTACACCGTTGAGAGCCACTGAACCGTTAGACATACTATCCTCCATCGTAGGCATCGTGAGCGATGAGGCCCATTATACAGCGGAACCCACGAAGTGGCTCGTACTAGAGAAATTAAGAGATCAGCCCCTGTTTGTAGGTCGTCAGCAGGGGCGATGCGGCCGTTCGCCACCACCGTCACTCCCGCGAAAGCGGGAGTCCACAAGTTCCAAGCATAGTCATAACTCCAGCCATTGACTTGACTGCCAAGGATGTGTAACGTGCATACACATCCTCTCACAGGTGGCACAGCAAGATGGCTAGAGTACAACTCGTTATCCCTGACGCCGACCGCGAACTGTTCGTGGACCAGGCACGGCGAGAGGGCAAGACCCTCAGCGCATGGCTGCGGGATGCCGCCCACGCAAGATTGCATGAGCAACGGCAGATCCAGCGTTTTGAGTCTCCAGAAGGCGTCCGCGACTTCTTCCGGGCATGTGACGCTCTGGAAGGGCCCGGAACCGAGCCTGACTGGAGCGAGCATCTGGAAGTAATCAGCAGATCACGCGCCAGCGGAACGACGGGCACGTGATCTTCGTAGATACCAACGTCTTCATGTATGCGGTTGGAAGAGAGCACCCGCTACGGGAGCCCGCTCGTCAGTTCTTCATAGAGACGAATCGACGTGAAGAGCAGCTATGTACTTCTGCCGAGGTTTTGCAGGAGCTTGCCCATGCATACTTACCTGTAGGCAGACTGTCAGCCTTCGATTCGGCAATGGACCTCGTGGCACGCGTGGGAGTTGAGGTCTGGCCACTTGAAGACGACGATGTTAGCCTCGCGAGGCTACTATGGGATCAGCACCCAACCCTACAGGTAAGGGACCTCTGCCACCTTGCGAGCTGCCGCAGGCGCGGTGTGCGTGAGATAAAGACATTCGATCGTACTCTCACCTCGGTATTCGGCAGTCCGTCAAGCGGGCCCGAGAATGGGCCGCGGAGGTCAGATCGGCCAAGGAATTGTGCCAACGGCTCCGGAGGCCCTTAGCGTAAGCTTATGCCGTGACAGCTCTTGTATGTCGGCTCACACGTCGGCCACGACGGGGTTTCGTAGTGTGCCGACTCCCTCAACCACAACTTCAATGGTGTCTCCCACGGCTATCTCGTCCGTGGCGGGGCAACCGCTTGGGATGATGTCTCCTGGATGCAGCACCATGACCTCGGACACCCAGCTGATCAGCTTCGCGACTCCCCAGAGCATATCGCTGGTCGAGCCTTCGACTACGGTCTCGCCGTTCACTCGGCACTCGATGCCGAGGTTGTCGCCGTCGAGATCTGTGACTATCCAGGGACCGATGGGGCAGAAGGTGTCGAAGTGCTTCCACCTCATGCTGGTGCCGCGACCGACGTCGCTGGTGGCGAGCTCACTTGCGCTGACGTCGTTCACGCAGGTGTATCCGAGGACGTGATCGAGGGCGTCGTCCGGGCTGACGTGTCTCGCGGACTTTCCGATTACGATTCCGACTTCGGCCTCGTGGATGATCGAGCGGCCTATGCGTGGATAGACGATCGGATCGTTGGGCCCGACCACCGTGCCCGGCTGCTTCATGAATATGCCAGGGCCGTCACGCTCGTCGCGCTCGCCGTAGTTGGCGGCGATGGCCGGGACCTTGTTGACGCGCGGATCTATGGGAGCGAGAAGCCTGACCTCGGAGAGCGCGCACAGGCGATCACCCACTCTTGTCAGATCGTCCGCTTCCCTGAATATGCTGCCCCGGACGCTCAGGACGTCTTCGCCATCGACGATCCCCCACTCGACTCTATTGTTGTAAAGAAACCTGGCTAAAATCATGGAAAGCTCCTGAAGGGTAATCTACCGAGTAGTAGAAGTAGTTTTCTGTCACAAGCTCGTGTAGGTCCTGGCAGTACAGATTCACCTGACTCAGCAGGCCCTCTCGGTCTTCGCGGTCCGGCCATTCGTAGTGGACCAGAGCGCTCAGTCGGCCTGCCAGCCGCTGTGCAGAGTCGCTGACCCTGGCGTCCGGGCCGGGGCCTATGGCGGCCATCTCCGAGCCCGCGATGTCCAGGGATCTGCAGAGAGAGCCGGGTAGCAACCGATCGGTGACGAGAAGGTCGAGAACCTGCCCCGGCACCACTTCGACGCTGAACCTGCGGCTGTACGCATCAAGGGCGTGGTAGACGCGCAGCAGGCTCGTCCAGCCCGTGCCCGGATCAGCCACGGCCGCCTTTTCGGCTTCGAGCTGGGCCAGTAGCAGTGCGGTCAATAGCTGCGCACGTTCGATGTATCGTCCGAGCTGCATGAAGCTCCAGCCCTCGTCGCGGTACATGGTGGACTCGGCCACGCCTGTGAAGGTGTTCATCTCGGCCGCTGTCTCCGCGTAAAAGCTCTCCGGAGACGTGGGCCAGATATCCTGGACGTTCAGCTCGCGTATCTTCAGGTAGGCCAGATTCATCTGGGTCCACATCTCTGCGCTGATGCAGTGGCGCATCTGGCGAGCGTTCTCGCGAGCGAGCGAGAAGCAGCTCCACACCGAGTCGGGATTGGTGCGTTCGAACGTGAGGTGGTCTGCCAGCGTGTACGAGTCCGCCAGCGTGAAGTCGTCACTTCCCATCTGAAGACCGGCGACCGGAGGCGGCTCGTTCATGCTGCCGTAGA
>JAKZVY010000161.1:0-8803 GCA_047515825.1 Dehalococcoidia bacterium | reverse complement strand
CAGACGGCGCAAACCGGCGTGGAGCTGGCCGAGATGGATTCCGGTCGCGCGTCCTATTCTGGTTGGCGTAGCGGCGATCGCTGTGTTCGTCATGAGCGCCGGCGTTGCGACCGCCGCGTCATCGAGCTCCGTGCAGGGTGAACCCCTCTACTGGGTAAAGACGACCAAAGAGAGTATCGAAAGCAACATTCCCCGTTCGGACGAAGGCCGTGCCAACTATGAGGCGGATCTGGCCCACGTGCGCGGCAACGAGGTGAGTAGGCTTGTTGAGCGCGGACACCTCAAACGGGCCGACCAGACGATGAAGCGATTGACCATCCACCTCAGGCGCTCCGCCCAACATGCGGGTATCACGGTCACCGTCAATCCGGTCGAGATGCCGGAGAAGACACCGGCTCGCATAGGCCTAGCCAACGCTGAGAAGCTCAAGGATCGGTTGGATCGCGACCGGCAGCAGTTCAGGACACAAGTCGAGCGGGTGATCATCCTGATGCCGCCTGAGAGCCGGCCACACGTCAAGCAGTACATCATGCGCACCGAGCTGGGTTACAGGCTGATTATTGGCGCGATTCAGAGAAACACCCCGGCCAACCGCCCCTTCATAATCGTCGTGGCGCCGATAAGGAGCCAACGTTGAACAAAGAGACATGGTCCGGCGCGCTGGCTACCTTCAGATCGATCAGACCGTGGCAGATAGCAGTCCTGATCGTGGTTCTCCTCGGAGCCGGCGCTGGGACCTATCTGTTGTACTCGTCCCTTACCGGCTCTGAGTCGACCGAGCTGGAAGAAGATCAGCAGCTTATTCCCGTGCAGCGCGGAGACCTGGTGAAAGAGGTCTCGATCAGCGGATCGGTGAGCTTCCCGAATCGTGAGGTTCTGACCTTCGGTTCGACGGGCATCGTAGATGAGGTGCTGGTCGAGGAGGGCGAAAGGGTCGTCGAAGGCCAAAAGCTGGCGACTCTGGACACGGAGACGATTGCTGGTCTCGAAGAGGCGGCTGCCAAAGCGCGGGTGGACCTCAGAGATGCAGAGGAGGCGCTGGCCGACTACCTTGAGCCTCCAGACGACCTTCAGATCGCGGAGGCGAGGCATAAGGTCGCCGAGGCCGAGGTAAGCCTGCAAACCGCGACTGAAGCCCTGGAGCAGACGCTCAAACCGACTTCGGTCGAGGTGGCCGACGCTGAGGCCAAGATCGCAAGCCTGCTGCTGGACCTGCAGAACGCCGAGGACAAGCTGGCTGATCTCCTTGAGCCCTCATCTCTCTTGGACTTGGAGAAGGCCCAAGCGGACGTGGAGAGCGAAGGGCTGGTCGTCGAAGATGCCATGGAAGCCCTCGCCACACTCGTAGAGCCTCCGTCCGATCAGGACGTCGCCAAGGCGAAATCGAGGGTCGAGACCGCGCGGGTTGCCCTGGAGAAGATCAAAGATGAACTCGCCAGCCTCCTGGAGCCCCCGTCCGATCAGGACGTCGCGAAGGCTGAATCAAGGGTCGAGACCGCGCGGATTGCTATGGAGAAGGCCGAAGAGGACCTCGCCAGCCTCCTGGAACCCCCGTCCGAACAGGACATCGCCAGGGCGGAATCAAGGGTCGAAACCGCACGGGTTGACCTGGAGAAGGCCAAGGATGAACTCGCCAGCTTCCTGGAGGAACCCACCGATTTGGAGGTCGTTCAGGCAAAGTGGAGGATAGCCCAAGCGGAGCTTGCGCTCCAGAATGCGGAAGACGAGCACGCCGCCGCATGGGAGCTTGACCAACTCGCGGTTGCCGAGGCTAGGAGCATAGTCGCGAAGATGGAGTTGGAGGCGCAGAACGCCAAGGAGTCTCTGGATGAGCTTGTTCAGAGTCCATCCGACGACGACTTAGAAGAAGCAAACCTGGCCCTCGAACGCGCCGTTTCAGAGGGGACCATTTCGCGGGAGGAGCTGGAGGTCGCGCGGCGCGACCGCGATATCAAGCTGGGGGAGGTCAATCAGCGCGTGACGGAAGCCGCGGACGACTACGCGCTGGAGTTCCTGGAGTGGCTAGGGATGGAAGTGGACCCCGCAAGCATCGACCCCGATCCCGAAGTGGCGCTCGCGGCATTCGGAATCGACCTCGCAACTCTGTTCGATCCGTCGAATCAGCTTCCCGAAAGTCCGTATATCGGCATATACAGGGAGGGCTTTCCAAGAAACGACCCGTCCACCCCGTGGAACGACTTCACCGTCTACGCCTGGTTGAACCTCCACTTCGCGCGGGTAGTCGGCGTTTGCGAGCCTGGTAACGTCCCCACGAGGGGGCACTGTGTCCAGGACGAGTTTCGGAAAGCGGGGGACGCGTACCAGTCTGCGATAGACAACTTTGATTCGGTCGATTCGCAGACGGCACGCATGGTATCCGAGAAGGTATCGGCTGAAGAAAAGGCGAGGGACGAACTGGAAAGCGCTCAGCAGGCGTTGGTCGACATCCTGGAGCCGCCTGACCCCTTGGTCGTCGCCCAGCACGAGGCCGACCTGGCCCTCGCTCGCTTGAAAGTCACAGACGCGCGGCAGGCGCTGGAAGACCTTCTAGCGCCGACGGACCCCTTCCTTGTCAAGGAAAAGGAGGCCCAACTCGCCAGCGCGACTCTGGCAGACGCCTGGCAGGCGTATGAAGAACTTCTCGCGCCCGCAGACCCCATCGCCATTGCCGACAAAGAGATGGCCGTCACCCTTGCTACAGTGGCGCTGGCAGACGCACAGCAGGCGCTGGACGACCTTCTCGAACCGGCGGATCCGCTGGCTGTCAACGCCAAGAATGCGGAGATCGAAGCTGCCAGGGTGGCCCTGGTAGACGCACAGCACGCGCTGGCCGACCTTTTCGCACAGGCGGACCCGATAGCCGTCGCTGCTAGGGAAGCGGAGATCGAAGTCGCTAGTATCACCTTGGCCGACGAACAGCAAGCTCTGGCCGATCTGCTGGCCCCGCCGGATGATCAGGAGGTCGAAAAGCGAAACTTGGACCTGTCTCTAGCCCAGATTGACCTCCGTAAAGCAGAGGAAAGTCTGGCTGACCTGCTCGAAACCGCGAATGACACGACAGTCTCCAACCAGCGGAGCCAGATCGCGCTCATTCGGGTGAACATTGACCAGGCCGAGGACGATCTGGCTGAGTTGAAGTCCGGTAAGGACCGCTCCGAGCACCGCGCGAGGCTGGAAGACGTCGAGGGCGCCCGGCTCGTCCTGGAACAGCGGCGAGAGGAGTTGGCCGACCTCGAAGGGCAAACGCCCGAACAGCTCGACGTTGCCCTGCTGGAGACGACCGTGTCGTCCGCGCGGGCGGCGGTGGAGCAGGCTGACAGGCGACTGGCAGACTCCACGCTCAAAGCGCCGTCGGATGGGTTCGTCTCGCAGGTGAACGTGGAACAGGGGCAGCGCGTCGAGGCGAACGCCTCTGTGCTGGAGCTGGTCGATACCAACGTAATCGAGATCGACGGCTCGGTGGACGAAATAGACGTGCTTTCGGTATCGGTCGGAGCCGAGGCTTCCGTCACCATGGACGCACTGCCCGGCGAGTCCATCCCAGGCGCCGTCTCGTTCCTCGGCGCTGAAGCTCACTCACAGCAGGGCATCGTCAGCTACCCCATCGGCGTGCAGCTTCAGGCTCCGGACGAGGTGCAGCTCCCGGAGGGTCTGAGCGCGGTGGCGACGATCACGATCGGCCGGGATATTGGCGTGCTGCTCGTCCCGCTTCAGGCGCTGCGTGGCAGCTTCGATCAACCTACGCTCGGCGTGATGGTGGACGGGCAGATAGTCGAAACCCTGGTGACCCTGGGGAGTAGCGACGACTTCTGGACCGTCGTGACCGACGGCGTTGCGGAGGGCGACCGCATCGTTATGAAGGCCGACCTTCAGGAAGATGGCTTCGGAGGGTTCGGACCTCGCCCCAGAAGCGGCGTCACAATTCGCAGGGTAACGAGATAGACCATGATCCGGCTGGAAGACGTCACCAAGATATACCAGATGGGTGAGGTCGAAGTGGGCGCGCTCCAGGGCGTCTCGCTTGAGATCGACGAGGGCGAGATCGTGGCGATCATGGGCCCGTCGGGATCAGGCAAGTCCACGTTGATGCATGTCATAGGCTGCCTGGATGTTCCAACTGCTGGGCGCTATGTGCTAGACGGCCAGGACATCGGAGCCATGTCGGACAACCGCCTGTCTGAGATACGGGGGCGGCAGATCGGCTTCGTATTTCAGACCTACAACCTGCTGCCCAGACTCACCGCCCGCGCCAACGTGGAGATTCCTCTGGTGTACGGGCGAGGCTCTGACCGCCGCCGGCGCGCATTGGAAGCGCTGGAGCGCGTGGGGCTGGGAGATCGCGCCAACCACAAGCCAGCCGAGCTTTCCGGCGGCCAGCAGCAGAGAGTCGGAATCGCCAGGGCGTTGGTCAAGCAACCCCGCATCCTGCTCGCCGACGAGCCCACCGGAAATTTGGACAGCCAGTCCAGTGGAGAGATCATGGCTATCCTTAAGAGTCTCAACGAAGACGTCGGTCTGACAGTGATCCTGGTAACCCACGAGCTCGACATAGCCAACCACGCCAGGCGCGTGGTATCGATGTTGGATGGTCGGGTGATCGGCGACAGCTTAGTCGTTATGGAGGGCACGCCATAAATCCCATTGACACTCTTCTGACGGCACTAGCCTCCATGGCGTCCAACAAGCTCCGCTCCGGGCTGACGCTTCTCGGCATCGTGATAGGCGTGACGGCGGTGATCACCCTCATGGCAATGGGCAAGGGAGTCCAGCAGTCCATCAGATCGAGCATTGAGTCGCTCGGGAGTAACCTTCTGTTTGTAACCCCCGGCCTATCGGAATCCGGAGGGGGAGCATTCGCCTTCTTCGGAGGCTCTTTCAGCAGCCTTAGCGACTCCGAGCCGTTGACGATGAACGACGCCTACGCGCTGCTCGACCCTGCCTATGCTCCGTCCGTGGCTGCCGTCGCGCCCGAGAAGAGAGCGTCGAGCATCTCCGGCCAGGTCGTAGCGCGGGGGAACGAGTCGTTCGCGGAAGTGCTGGGAGTCACCCCTGAGTACGAATCCGTCCGCAACCACCCGGTAGAATCAGGCGCGTTCATCTCGCACGGACACGTGCAGAACAGCTCAATGGTGGCGGTGCTGGGGGCGAGCGTGGCGGAGGAGCTTTTCGGCCAGAGAGACCCTATAGGCCAGACGATTCGGCTCAACGTCGAGTCCTTTCGCCAAGCGGGTTCCGGCGGCAACGTGGAGGTGCTGAATATAGGCAGGCTCTTCACTGTGATAGGCGTGCTGGAAAGCCTGGGCACCCTCTCATTCGGCACAGTAGATTACAAGGTACTGGTGCCCATATCCACCGTTCACCACAGGCTCTCACTCGATCGCACTGTGCCGGGAGAAATCCGGGTCGATACTATCAACGTCCAGGCGGTGGACTCGGAGAGCACCGAGAGCGCGGAGCGCGAGATCACCACTTTGCTCAGACTGCGCCACCGCCTTACTGAAGAGAACGACTTCACGGTGAGCGATCAGCAGCAGACTATCGAAACTCTGGAGGAGACGACCAATGTCCTCGTGCTGTTCCTCGGCAGCATCGCCGGAATAAGCCTGCTGGTGGGCGGTATCGGAATAATGAACATCATGCTCGTGTCCGTCACTGAGCGGACGAGAGAGATCGGGATTCGCAAGGCGATGGGCGCCAAGCGGCGCGACATACTTTTTCAGTTCGTGTCTGAGGCGTCGATGCTGAGCCTTACGGGCGGACTGGCGGGCTTGGCGCTCGGCTTCGGCATATCGCGGGCGCTTGACGGACGTGGGGATTTCGGACCCGGAGGGGAGTTCAACATGGTCGTAACAGGCGACGTCGCCCTGCTTGCCGTGGTTGTCTCAGTCGCGATCGGCCTCTTCTTCGGTATATACCCGGCGATGAGGGCCGCCAGGCTTCACCCGATCGACGCCCTCAGATACGAGTGATAAGAGATAATAGAGGGACACACACATGAACGCCAAACCTTTCATATTCGCGGTGGCTGCGGTAGTCGTCCTGGGCATTATCATCGGCGGGGCGTTCATCGGCGGCGTCGCGCTTGGACGCACCCAGGCCGAATCCGAAGAGCCTGAAATGTCGTTTATCCAAGCGCCATCGGCCCAAGGCGGAGTGGCGGCAGCGGGCGGAGGCGGCGAGTTAAGCCAAGCGCAGATCCAGGAGATCAGGCAGCAGATTCGCCAACAGGCCCAGGCGGGTGGCATCGACCCCGAGGAGGCGCAGCGAATCGTCTCTCAAATCGGTCCGGACGGTGGAACAGGTGGGGGAGCAGCGCCTGGCACGGGAGTGGTAATCACAAGCTTGGCGGACGCGGGCGGACGCACGATGGGAACGGTGAAATCGGTCGAGGACGGCATTATGACCGTCGAGACCTTCCAGGGTACAATCCAAGTGAACGTCGACGCGGACACAAAGATACAGGGCCTAGCCGAAGTGCCTCTGTCGGAGGTCGAAGTTGATTCAATAGCGGTCGTCGTCGGTGAGAGAACGGATTCGGGCGAGTACGACGCGTCGTCCGTCATCCTGCTGCCAGAGGGCGTACTCGGCGCCGGAGGCTTCAGAAGGCCCGGTGCCGGGGCAGCTGGCGGCGGCCGCGCGGGACAGTAAGGCGAGTCGGACTTGTGCCTTGGGAATAGACTTCCTCGATGGTTACGTGCGAGGTAGCTCTTTCGAATAGCGAGTGAGCAGTTCTAATGCTTCTTCCAGTGTCCCGCCGTATGGCGCAAGCCATGAAGGCACTTTCGATGGATCAACCGAGAGCCACGCCGTGTCAGTACCTGACTGGCCGCCGTGTTGTGACCTAAGACCTTCAACCTTACCCCAATTCTCAATAATGACTGACTTGGGCAAAACCCAACAGTGGACATCAAAGGGACTAATACCTAGGCATATAGCTATTTCGTAATTCTGGTCCCGCAACTGCTGAAATTTATAGACGCCACTCTTCCAACGAGTGGAGAATTTGATCTCTGTCCGTAGCCCATTGATTATCCGGTCAGAGTCACTGTCACGTGATCTGGCGACATCAAAACCTCTCCTAGCGAAAAATCCTTCGACCAAGTCCTCCCCGATCTTACCGCGCTGCCTCGATTGGCGAGCCCTGATCCATTCAAAAGGACTACCTTCCCAGGAGAGGTTTTCGTCGGAGTAGTCATCGCGTAATGAACCTGATATTTCTGCGAGAAGCTTCACATCTGGATCGGAAATATGGCTGAAGACCATAATCAGAACAACCTTCTTTCGAATTCGATATTCTGTAGAATATCGCCGCAGTTCTCAAACTCTGCTCCGTACGGAGCCAGCCGTTCTGCCATGACCCTAATCGCCTCATCGTTGTTGTCCACCAGAATGAAGTTGCGGTCGAGAAGTGCCGCGGCTTCTCCCAGCGTCCCGCTCCCGGCGAAGAAGTCCATCAAGAGGTCGCCCGGGCTTGAGTGAACGCTGACGATTCGCTTGATTATTCCGAGAGGCTTCTGAGTCGGATACCCGGTCTTCTCTTTCCCGCCCGTGGTGACGATGGTGTGCCACCAGACATCCGTAGGCGTCTTGCCTCGCGCGGCCTTTTCAGGTCCTACGAGTCCGGGGGCCATGTACGGGATTCTGTCCATCTCGTCATAGTGGAATGTGTAGTCGTTGGCGTCCTTCGCGTACCAGAGTATACTGTCGTGCTTCGCCGACCACCTCGACTTGCTTCGCCCACCGTAGTCATACGCCCAGATTATCTCGTTCATGAACGAGTCACGACCGAACAGATCGTCCAGGAACACCTTGCAGTAGTGCACTTCCCGGTAGTCCACGTGGAGAAAGAACGAGCCGTTCGGCTTGAGTACTCGCCTGGCTTCCCGGAATCGAGGCTCCAAGAAGCCGAGATAGTCGTCGAAACTGTCCGAGTAGCTCGTGGAGCCGAGTTCGACAGTCCGGTAGCGATGCCCCTGAAAGCCGACACGGTCCCCTCCACTATCGTCGCGGATCGTCCGGATCGACTTCCGGGTCTGAGCGCGCCCGGTATTGAAAGGCGGGTCTATGTAGATGAGGTCGACGCTCTCATCCGGCACTGTGGCGAGAACATCGAGGTTGTCGCCCAAGACCGCCTTGCGTATCGTGCCTTCCGTGAACGGATGCGTCATCTGATGACCGCCAAGCCCAGTCCGAGCTATTCGTCCGGCCACTCTTTTCTTGGCAGGGCGCCTTTGGGAAGGAATCCCAGGACTCTCTTGTCGAATGCGGCCCACCCGCTCTCGGGGACCAACTTGGGCCAATCCAACTCCATTCCCTGGTCGAGGCACAGATACTGGAACTCTCTAAGCAGGTCTTCATCCTCTCTGACGGCCTTTGGAATCACGCCCTTTTCTATGCAGAAGGCTGCGAGTAGACCCGCGGCCTCTCCGATGTTCCACTCGACCGGATGCAGCCGGTAGGCGCCGTTGACGAGGTGAGTAACGCCGAGGTTCTTGCAGGCGGGCAGCAGGTTTTCCACCCGGACCGGTATGAGAGACCCCAATGGGATCTGGAACGGGAGACATTCGAGGTGGATGCCGTGGTTTCCGCCGGTGCTGAAGTGCAGGTCGATGTGGTACACCCCCACGCCGACGGTGTCGTTGAAGTACTCCGCTTCCGGTGTTCCTCTCGCCTCCGCCCCGATGTGATTCTCGGTGACGGTGAAGAGCGACTTGATGCGGCGTGACTCGCGTATGTACGGGTATTTTGCCAACCCGTCCTCGGTGCCCATGGCTTCCGGTGCGAGGTAGAGTCCCGGATAGCC
>JAKZVY010000160.1:0-6742 GCA_047515825.1 Dehalococcoidia bacterium | reverse complement strand
CCGACCTGAAGCGCGTCCTGGATAAGGTGGGTCGTGGTTACGTCGTGATGGCGTCGCTGGACTGCCGGGTGTACAAGGACCTCGGTGGCTGCCAAGCGTTCGCCCGGAGGTTGTCCGTGGGAGAGGGAGGAGGCGCCGGTGCATATGAGGTGTTGTTATTCACGAGCGAACGGCGGGCTCAGGCGGAGGTGGAGGACATAGAGGAGCAGGTGGACGTCACTTGGGAAGTTGTGGATGTGCAGGTTGACGGGGAGTTCGTGACGGTGGAGGCGAGTGTGGACCTGGGAGTATCGGAAGCGCTGGCCCGTTTCCTGGGAACAGTGTCACCCGGTACTCCTCCGTCTCCTGCGATAGCTGCTGTACCAACGTCTCAGGCCGCTCCAACGGCGGTACCGAAGTCTCAGGCCGCACCGGAGCAGACCGCGGCCCCCACACCCGCGCCGGCACCAACGAGTGCTCCGGCCCCAGCGCCGACTTCGACACCGGCGCCGGTACCCACCATGGCGCCTGCGGTCCCTGCACCCGCGCCAACTATCGCTCCGGCCCAGCCCGTTGTGAAGAGGGTGCCTGAGGGCTCAATTAGGGTGGCGACCAGGCTCAACGTCGAGAGCAGGCACGCCGACCCGCACCAGCAGGTCCACGGCGGATACAGGATCACGCACCTCAACGCCTACGAGGGCCTCACATGGCACAGGCCCACGGATGGCGCGCTCGAGGGCCTGCTCGCCAAGAGCTGGGAGATCGGTTCCGACAACATGAGCTTCACCTTTACCCTTCAGGACGACGTGACGTTCTGGAACGGCGAGACCATGACCGCCGAGGACGTGAAGTTCAGCTGGGACCGCGCCGTCGATCCCGAAAACAAGCAGTACACCGGCCAGGAGATGCGCGACGGCGTGGGGTCGGTTTCCGTCATAGATGGGTCCACCGTCAAGTTCAACCTCCTCAAGCCGTACGGAGGCCTGCTTGAGCGCCTCTTCCTGTTCGCACATATCTCGCCCAAGGCGGCTCTTGAGGCTGGGGGAATGGACTTCTGGGAGGACCCCGTGGGTACCGGCCCGCTCAAGTTCACGGACCTGCAGCCGGGCGAGTATGTTAAGTTCGAGGCACACGCCGACTACTGGAACCCGGAGTACGTCTCCAACGTCCAGAGCGTCGACATGCTGAGTATCGATGACTCGATTGACAGGTTAGTCGCGCTGGCCGTAGGGGTCGTGGACATCATCGACCTCGTCAGGGGTCCCATGATCGCGGAGATCGAGGGAAGCTCCTACGCCAGGATCGTCACCGTACCGGGCGCGTCCATCACGGTGCTCAAGTTCGATCACTGGGTCGACGACATCATCGCCGACGAATACCCGATCTTGGACGGCCAGGAGGCAGTCGACAAATACAACAGCCCTCTGGGAGATATGCGGGTCCGTCGGGCCATTTCTCTGGCGATTGACCGCCAGCAGATCGTCGACACTCTCTACGGCGGCTACGGCATACCTTGGGCAACGGCGATGTGCCGCACCTCCAACGGCTTCAACGACAGCCTCGATCCGCACGAGTACAACCCCGAAATGGCCAAGGAGCTTCTCGAAGAGGCCGGATACGCCGACGGATTCGACTACGCCTACAACATGAACGCCGGCAACGATGACCTAGCCCAGGCCATCGCCGGATACCTCAGGGAGGTCGGCATCGAGCCTGAGCTTGTTCTTTGGGACGACGCCACGTACCGCGACAAGAAGCTGGTCAACCGCGAGGACGGATTCCGCGGCATCAGGGAAGACGCGTTCGGCTGCATAGCGATGGGCGAGAGCATGGCCATGCTCGCCACCTGGTACACGCTCAACCCCGCCCAGGGCTCGTTCGCCACGCCGGAGCTGGATGCGCTCATCGACAAGGTGACCAGTACGCTGGACTCCGACGAGAGAGCCGGATACGGTCGTGAGGCCGCCGTGGAACTCTACGAGAACATGGGCGATGCCGGACTCTGGCACCTCGACGCGCTCTTTGGAGTCGGCTCCAGGGTCGAGTACTACAACCCCGGTCCGCCCAACAGCCAGCTCGTCCGCCTCTACACCGTCAAGCTGAAGAAGTAGCGCCCGGCGCTCTGCCGATTTGGGGCAAGAGTCGTCTCGCGGCAATACGGACCAAGTTCACAGAGTCCCTCCCTTCGCCGTCAGTACGAGTCTAGCTCGGGAAATCAGGCGATCAGTTCCCGAGTCTCACCGCGCTCCACAGCTAGGCCCAGCTTCTGGAGGGCATCATTGTCGGCATGGTCACGCAGCGTCCACCTCAGAGCCTGCCTCTGGTCCATTGGACGCGTCCTCTGCCACCTCCATTTGAACATTCGGCGATTCTTCAGCAGGAAATACCAGCCATCATGGAATTGCAGGAGCCAGTCCCTGCCCAGAAGCCTCGGCTTCACCCAGATGAAGCGGGCAGTGCGCTGATTGTACGGATCGTCGGACTCAGGTGGACTCTGAATGGTCACTCCAATATCTTGCAGGATGCTGTCGGGTGCCTTGTACTTGATTGCGAACTCTACGGCTCCTCGTCGAGTCAGTGGAAAGATCGCATGGCCGAATCTCGACACACTGGCAATCATCGCCACGAAGTAGCGGCCTTCCGGAGTCACGGCGAGGTACTGCATCAGCATGGCCTGGCCCGGGAAGATGAGGCTGGCGGTATAGGTGTCATAGACCACGCCATCCCTCTCTTTGTACAGTCTAGAGCCTCTCACTCCTCTCTCACCTCCGATTTGTTTTCGGCGCAGGGCCGAGGACCAATGCGGCTGGCTCGCACTGCGTAGATTCTCTGACGGTGGTACCCGGCTCCCCGCGGTCGGATGAGCCCGGGTGGGCAACCGCTCCTGTCGCATCGTGAGTTTGGGGGGATGCCATGCCGCCAACTCGGAGACACGACTGTCGCAGTTCTCCCACCGTGGCGCTAAGGCTGGAAACAGCCCCGGTCGCCTCCGTCGTCTCCCCAGTCACCCCCTTCGCCACCTTCCCCACGTCAAACCATCTCCATGGCCCACCCTTCAGCACGCTCGGATCTTCCCTTCAGACCCCAACATTCGGAGGACATCAGTCCGTGGTACGCTCTCCGCCGGCTCCGGGGCAGTTTCCTCGCCGACCATGCGCTTGCGACCTGAAACCACGCCGGAGCGTCCGTATGGTCGTTCAACCACGGCCCTGCGATGTTCAGGGCGACGGCATAGGACAGCAAGTCATCCGACTGCCCCGGATCTGCGGAGTCGCCGCCAACCGACTTCAGATGCTCCCTGAACCTCATCCAAAGGCCAAGCTCGTAGCGTCCACTCCAGTTGGGCAGAGCCCTGCTGCGACCAAGAACCCGGCGGCCGACCTTGATCGCCCCGTAGAGATAGACAATGCCAATGACGGTGCTTGCCGCGATACCCGTCGCGACCTTGATGACCCATGACCCCTCCAAATACATCAACCACATCGTCAACCCTGTGCCCAGGAGAAGTGCACCTAGCCACGGCAGTCTGCGGATCCATCTGGCCGGGTTGGCTTTCGCCATGGGGTGGGGATGGAAGAGTCCCCGTTCCCGAAGGTATGACCTGATCTGTCTGGAGATCTTATGCTTCCGCCGCTCCAGCCGCGAACACAGTGTGCTGGCCTCCACTTCCACCTTCGGCAAGGCGTCACAAATCGTCCGCTCCCAGGAAAACCGCGGTTCCTTCAGGGCCTTTATCCGGTACTCGTACTCCCCCCCTTAATTCATAAGAGCCATACTGGCAGGGCTTCTCCCTGACCCCGGTGATCTCAAGCGTCCCCCTCTGGCACATCTCCAGAATTATCGCCAACAGCGTTGACCCTTCACCTCGTGCTCCTTGAGTAACGAAACCGCTGCCGCGGGCAGGTCCGTGGGCGGACGCATCTGCTGCTCTCGAGACCTATGGTGGCCGTTTTGCAGGACCCATACCGCCAGCCAGGGAACCACCACCGTGAGCGGTGCGATGGCGACTCCTGGAACCCGGAGAGCCCAGCCAATCAATTCATGCCAACTGTCCCCCGCGTCCGTGAGCCCCCTCGCCAGCATTTCCAGAGCGATGAGTGCCCAGAACCCCTCGGACGCCAGAACTATGATGGGCAATACCAACAACACAAGGCACGGTATGACTATCAGGAAACCTAAGCAAAAATAAAATGCACCTTTCAGCACGGCATCGCAAACATTTTCAAAGTCGGACACTGTCGCATCTCCTACCGGTCCTCAGTCCGTCAACCTCTCGCCGCTACTCAGCCATATTGCCTACCCAATTGGTGCGAAGACTCGGCCGGATTGTTCGTCCGCACTTCCGCATTACGACGTACGGGATCTTGCGGTGGTTCCACCAATCCCGCACAGTCGTCTCCCGCCCCTTACAAGATGTCCTATACCCATGCCCCGCTGCTGCGTCTCTTGGGCAGAGTGATGCCGTCCCTGTGAGTTGCGAGCGTTGCTCCGTGGAAGGGACCTCCGGGGCTGTGCCGCGGAAAGCGACTAGGCGGTCCGATCCTATTGGATGGCAGAAGTCGCCGGCCGTTGACAGCGGCGGGGGTGCCCGGGGGACGGCCAAGTGGCGGGGCGTGGGATGCGGCGGGATGAAGGCATCCCCTGGGAGGGATGGCGCATAGGTAGCCTTGAGGGTGTGTGGAACAGTGTAGACGACAGTCACTCGTAACCCTGAATAACCGGTTCTAGATGGTGTCATTGAGAGTTCATGGTCGCCGGAGTGGCAGCTCAGCTTCCTCGTTATAGGATCACCAACGTGGGACCAAATCTAACCCGAGAACTCCTTGGCAAGTGACGGCGCGCGGCGCCGACCGTGGTGAGTAGCCAGCTACAACTACGAACCTTCCTATAGTCATAGCTAATACCTTATATTACATACCCGCAGCTTCGTGTCAAGTGCAATTGAATTGGGAGACCTTTTACCTCTCATACTTCCCTCTGTAGCTAACACCGCTTATAATATTCCTAATGTATGGTTTAGAAGCACGAAGGCATCCGGATGAATGAGCGGCCACAGGATGGGGGAGGTTCAGAGATGCTGTACGGCCCAGGCGGACAGGGGCGCCTCTTTCCTGCGTCGGAGAGTACGCACAAGAACTACGAGGCGCAGTGGAACCGTTTCGTCGAATGGGCCAACCAGGAGGGCATCTCCCATACCCTTCCTCTGGATCCCGGTGTGGTCGTGCGCTACCTGGAGGACCGTCGTCACGGCAATGTATCACCCGCATGGAACCGGGAAGTTGCGTCGCCGGCCATGCCGGGCACGTTGCGCGTCGCCGCGGCTGCAATTGCCTACAGGCACATGCGTGAGGGCAAGGATAATCCGTGTTCAACAACTCTCGTCTGGTCGGCACTCGAGCGACTGGCCCCCAGGAGCGGAGATGAGCAGAAGCACGCCACGCCCCTGGACAGGCCCGCATTCGACAGGATCAGAGAAACCGTCACAGAGCCACGCATTGGGCGCAGCGGCAAGCTGGAGCGCAGACGCACGGCGCTGAGGAGGGGCCTCTACGACATAGCGTTGATAGGCGTCATGCGCGACGCAATGCTTCGCGTCGCGGAGGCTGTCGAGCTGAAGTGGGAGGATACAGAGGAACAGCAGGACGGCTCGGGCATGATTGCTCTACGCAACCGGAGCAGGGTTCCGGAAATTAATCTCTGTTCTGTGAGCGTAGAAACGATGCGTGATCTGGACAAGATACGGGGTCGTGCCGAAGACTCTGCGCTGGTGTTCAATATGACTCGAAGCCAAGTAACGTCGCGAATACGCAGGGCGGCAGAACAGGCGGGCCTCACCGGACAGTTCGATAGCAACAGCCCAAGGATCGGAATGGTGCTCGACATGCACGCGGAGGATGCGAGCCTGTACGAGATTCAACAGTCGGGAAGATGGCGGAGCCTATTGATGCCCGCTCGGTATCTGGGCTCCCAGCGAGCCGATTCACTTGCGGTGGACAGTCGTCACAATGGCGGTCAAGAGTGAATCCTGGCTGGCGTAGAAATGCGCAGCAAATCGACCAGGAGGAAGGACAAATGACGGCGAACTCAAGCGAAGACAAGCAGAGGAAGTTTCATGAGTGGCAGTCACTTGACTGTCTGCGAGAGGAGATCGACACCAACAAGGTTATCGACAATTGGGTAACCCCGCTAGAGAACTACCGAGACTCATCCGAAAGCGGCGAGTCCCATTGCGATCCTGTCCTCTGCGAGTTCGGTGAGTTTACCCGATTGATGCTGTGGTACTACAGCGTTTTGACTACCGGATTATTCCCACACTTGACCGAAAGCATAGATGCCGAGTCGGTGAAGAATGAAGAAGACAAGGTGAGGAAGGCCCTAACGAACGCCGCAACGAGATTACTGAAAACTCTCAATGCCGAGTCGTGACGACTCAACCGCGCGCACGTTGTCAACAGGTACTCAGTTGCCTGGAACAACATCGACCCCTTCCCAGTGTGCTACGTTTAGCACCAGCCTTGAACCGGGTCGGTTGGGGTCAACGTTTGAAGAGGGTTCAGTTCACCCAAGGTAATTGATTAGCGGTTTAGTGGCCCGTAGAGGGGTTGCGGCGAGCGCTGGGTGCTGGTTTAAACTTTGGCTATGTGTAGTTCCCCAAGCTTGTCTCCCTCTGAACGGGATCAGTTTATCGCGTTGGTGACGCGGCTTCAAGAGCAGGTCGTCTGGTTGACGGCGGCCAACGAAGAGTTGCGGAAGCGACTCGCGG
>JAKZVY010000159.1:0-2960 GCA_047515825.1 Dehalococcoidia bacterium | reverse complement strand
GCGCCGAACCGTCCGCGCTCTCCTCCTTCGATGCCAGAGAACTGTATCAGGGTCGGTATAGTTAGACAAGAGTCAATTATCGGTAACTTGACTATGACTCCCAGCCCCTGACCATCGCGAGCCAGCACGGCCGACACCGCTGGTAGTGATGCCGTCCCCTACGAAGCAGCTCGCGGTCAGTGTCGCAGGGGACCGTCCGCAGGTCGATGTCTCAGTCGGCGCACACCGGAGCTCCGAGGTTGACGACGTCGAGGACCCTACTGAGAATCTTCATCCGCCCGTCCTGTAGCTCGTGGTCTCCAGCGTGACCGTGCGGACGAGCTTGGTTCCAGTGTCACCGATGCGGTCCGCAAGTCGAGGCGGCAGCCGCTTGACCTCTGTGTTGGATGTGATGACGGTTTCCATGCGCCGCACGTACCGGTAATTGATGACCAGGTATAGCTGCTCCGAGGCCCAGGACTCCTCGGCACCTTGGCGCGCGCGGTGGTACTCCGCCCCAAAGTCGTCCACGACCAAGCAGGGCGCGCTCATGGCGAGATCGAGTGTGTCGTCGTAGGTCCCATCTCCGAATCCGCGCCGGAGTCTGTTGAGCCACGTGGGGACTTCAAGGAACTTGGCCTGTGGAAGATCGCGATGGTGAACGCGATAATTCGCGATCGCGGCGGCCAGGTGCGTCTTCCCTGTGCCCGGCCTCGACAGCATCACGAGCCATGGCCGCGAGCCCACGCCCTGGGCGGCGTAGGTCTGCGCGTGGTTCCATGCCTCCCTCCGCACGCTGTCGCCTTCAAACTTGAAGGAGTCGAAGGTCGCGTGGGCGAGGTAGCCCGGAAGGTCCGCATAACGCCGCCGGTGAGACAGCTGCCGCCCGGCCTCGGCCAGGGCGCGGACTTCGGCACAGTCGTCGCAGGGAACGGTTACCCACCGCTTTTCACCCTCGACCTCGACTGGGCGCGCGCCTTCGTCGCAACAGCTCACGCAGGCGTACATTTCAGCCAATTTACGATTCACCTCCTCGCGGTACGCAGGGTCCTTCCTCTGGGCTTCGATGCGCTCGCGGTACTTTTCCAACGGTGATCTCAACTCTTCCATCCTATCATTCACGATATGCCTCCTTCAGCCTCACTCGTTCCACGTGGCTGGGCTTGCCCTGCCACCACAGCATCGTTGGTGCGGCCGCAGGCGTGGCATCCGCTCAACGTGTGCCACGCCCCGCCATCGTCTGGCTCACTGCGCACGCCTTGGTCATAGCACTCCTTGCACTCGATCAACTCTCCCGCTGCATGGCCGAACGGCTTTTGGGGCTCGGCGGATGCGGCGGGCACTTTCGCGGTCTCCTTCGGCGGCTCCGCGGTCATGTCCGTGGATCTGGCCAACGCTTTCCATTGGGTGACGACAGCGGCTTCGGGGCTGTCCGCCCACTCGCGCGCCCTGGCGAGGTCGTTCAGCAACGTCGCAGCCCAACCCGGGTGCCATGGCCGGCCTCCCTCCCGTTCGAGATGGGCGATGATGGCTAGGCGATGGGCGGCGGTGGGGTCTTCCGCCGCGACAGCGGCCCAGAAATCAGAAGAGAAAAACTCTCTCTCTCCGCGCGCAGTCGAGTGAGAGTGTTCATTGAGAGTGTTCTCTCTTAAAGGTGTCCGGGGCTGATCTGGACTTGTGACGAGTCCAGCTCTTGGGGTAGCTGGACTTGTGACGAGTCCACTACCTGGTTCTAGTGGAGCCGCCACGGCTCCACTACCCACGTTGATGGTGAGGTGGATCCAGTGCTTGAACTGATTCGCTTGCGGTCCGACGTTGGTGATGACGCCGGCTTGCTGTAGTGATGCCAGCGTGTTTTTCCACTTCTTGCGGTTCCACCACGGCAGATCCTCGCGTACGAGATCCCAAGAGACCCGGGTCTCGATCTCGGGGTCGCCGATGATCGCGTGTCTGCTGAGGACTTCGAGGAGGAGGTGTTCGCGGTCCGTCAGGCCCTTCATCCACCTGATCTTGTTTCGTAGCAGGAGGGCTTCCAGGGGCTGCGTCGCGCCCAGGCGCTGGATATTGAACCGCCAGTGGGCCAGGTCGGAGTCCGGCGTATTCTCGACGGTCAGAAAGCCCCAGAACGCGAGGTTGTCCAGGACGGCCTGGCAGTGAGCCTCGACCATGCCCGTTTCTATGGCCAGCGTATCCACGCTGGGCCACGCGAGGCCAAATGTGACCGAGTCCTTCTCACGGGCCTGATGGTCCAGGAGGATGTACATCATGGTCTTGTACTCAGTGGGCAACTCGCTGCACCGAGTAATCAGACCGCTGATCTTGCCTTTGCTGGGTATCGGCACTATCGTCTCCTGTCAGCTCTCGCGTGGACGTGCAAGGGTGCGGCTGATAGGAGACGACGGGGGGCTTCGAGGACCAACGTGGAAGACGTCTAGGGCAGACAGAAAGTTTTCACGTGAAAACTTGGCAAGCGGGGGAGGTTGTAGTAACCGGGCAGATGGGCTAGACTTGCTGTTGGACTTATTGACCATTGTGCCTGAGAAACTTGCTGGTTGATTTGGCCACTGAAACCCAGCGACGTCGGAGCCGCTGGGTTTCTTCATTTAATCTGCGATGTTCGCTAGTGTATCACAACCCCCACGAAGTTGGGCAACCCCTCCACCTATCCCTAGCGGTGTCACGTGCGTCTAGTGTGTTATGCATGTAATACGGTGTAATATGGTGGCATACCGTGCGTCCGCACCCCTCGACGTCGGCAGTTCTTGCACAGGTTCTGGACGTCTAGGCGCTCAGCTCGCGGCCAGGTCCTGGTCATTGAGCTTGACAGTCTCAGTCGTCATCGGCCCTCTGCCTCCCACTTCCTCACCCACGTCTGCATTCTGCTTCGCAGCCAGGCGCTGAGGGAGAGCCCATCGGCGGCGGCGCGTTTCTCCATGGCTGCCTTCGTCTCCGGCTTCACGTAGACCCTGACAATGTCCATG
>JAKZVY010000158.1:0-4261 GCA_047515825.1 Dehalococcoidia bacterium | reverse complement strand
ACGGGAACAGTCATTCAAAATGGCTTTCCTACTCCGATTTTGCTCTTATTGTAACAAGAACATGATTTTCAGGAGTAAGGAACTCCGGCTCTGGTAGGCCCGCCTCGTTCAGCAGTCGCCTGGCTGTAGGTATACCGACCCCAAAGCGCTGAACGAAACCGAGAGTTCTCATCGCCTCTGCCAGATTGGGGTTGCGGTAGTCAGTCATTCCATGTTGGCCGAAAGTGCCGGCGGTAACCGTCCCAAAGGGCCCCCCTGGGCTCATGACTTCAATACGGTCGTCAAACCAACTGACTCGGACCGGAGCATTGGTCGACTCGTATGTGCGGTGCATCACCGCGTTGCGAGTAATCTGTTGAATGGCAGGGATTGGATAGAGACTGGTCCGCTGTTCCAGGCGGTCGGAAGTCAAATCGACTGCGATTCGATTGTGGGAACTCAGCTTTTCATCCAGCCGACGAAGCAGGTCAGGGATCGATCCGCCTATGTCTTCGCTGTCGACTATGGCATCAGACAGCTCTGTTCCATCGAGTTTAAGGAATTGAACGTAAGCACCGGGCAGGAAATCCTGAGGATTCTTGCCGAGCGCTAATATTCCCAACACTGTCGGAGTTGGTTCGGCAGGTGATGCGACCATCTTAGTCGCGGCTAACTTTTCTTGGAGACTCCGTTCGTTGGATTCGAGAACATCGGGCGCAAAAGCCTGCACAAGGTATTCGTTCTCGAACTGAGTCAGGTTCAGGTCGCTCAACCTAGAAGATGGAACAGGCTGTATGTCGAATGGGATATCTCCATAGCGGCGTTTCTCATTGAGGGACCGCTCGTCCTGTGCTGTGGCGATCCCTCTCCGCGGTCCGACTCGGACCCGTACGCTACCCCTGAAACGGACTGGCGGGGAGTCGGACGGCTGGACCGTTATCACCGCGACGTCCTTACCCTGGAGAGTTCGCTTTTCCACCGTCATCGAAGGCGGAGGGACGATGTTGCCTTCTGTCTTGATGCCTGACAAATTCTGGAGCAGTTTGTCGGTGACCGATAAACCGGTGACCTCTCCACTATCGCGGACACCTACGAATAAAACGCCCGGCTTGCCGTGCCGTGGCAGATCATTGGCAAAGGCACATATCGCCTCGCGAATCGCTTCGCGTGTGCCGCCTCCCAGAGACTCTTTGAACTCAACCCGATCGGATTCGCCTTCACTCAGCAGTCTCGTCAGGTCTTCGTCTGTCAGATGTGCAACCATGGAGGCCGTCCTGCTCCCTAGACCAAATTCGTCCTAAGGGCTCTGCCGGATGCTTTCTAGGGGATCACGCCATCCCTGGACTATACTCGCCCTTTCGGGCAGCGGCAGTCAGAACCGCCCTCCGCATGAACACCTTCTGACTCGACTCCCTATCCCGACATTCGGCCCACACTCCAAGTGGCGCGGACTGCAGAGCGCGTCCATACGAGAAGCTGATCTCCCACGGAGCGCCGACCTCACGGCCCCGGACACTAAGCGCGTTCAAGTTGGCCGTGGCCTCCGCGTCCCCCTGGCCACCAGACAGGAACACGATTCCGGGCACAGAATCGGGAACGGTCCGCATCATGCAGTCGAGCGTCTTCTCCGCAACCTCCTCAGACTCGGCTCGATCCGGCGCATCCTTGCCCGAGATCACCATGTTTGGTTTGAGCAGCGTTCCTTCCAGCGCGACTCTCTGCCTGCCGAACTGGTCATACACCTCACTCAGCGTCGCTTCCGTCGCCTCACGGCAGCGGTCGATGGTGTGGTCGCCGTCCATCAGCACCTCCGGCTCCACGATGGGCACCAGTCCCGCCTCCTGGCAAAGCGTCGCGTACTGGGACAGCGCGTGAGCGTTAACCTCGATGCAATACCGGCTCGGAATGTCGGGGCCTATCGCCAGGACAGCCCTCCACTTCGCGAACCGCGCTCCGATCTCCCGGTACTCACCGAGCCGGCTGCGAAGCCCGTCCAGCCCCTCGGTCACCACCTCTCCAGGCGCGCCTGCCAGCGGGTGAGTGCTCGTGTCAACTTTGATCCCCGGGATGATATCCCGACCCGCCAGCAACTCGACTATCGTAGCGCCGTCGGACGCATTCTGGCGCAGCGTCTCATCGTAGAGGATCGCACCGCTGATGTACTCGGACGCGCCCGGTGCGCTGAACAGCATCTCGCGGTAGTCGCGGCGGTTCTGCTCCGTGTTCTCGATGCCCAGCGCAGCGAACCGTTTCCCGATCGTGCCGGTGCTCTCGTCGGCGGCCAGTATGCCCTTGCCCGGCGCTACCAGCGCCTCAGCGGTGTCAACCAGGGATTGTGCGGTCATCCTTGTTTTCCTCTATGTTCACAATGCTCCCGCCAACTCTACCACGCTGCCGAACCGTTGGATGAAGTCTTCCGGTGTCATTCCGGCCTCTTCCGCCAGTTTGCGACACATCTCGGGATCTTCCAGGTCCCTCTTCTCCAGTCGGATCATGTACTTGCGCGCCACCCTATATCCATGCCCGTCTATGTCCACCTTGCGCACTCGTGTCCGCCCAGTCGCCGGATCGCGGAGCTGGTCGAAGGGCACCGCCTCGATTCGGCCATTGACCAGGCAGATCAGCGCTCCGTCGCTCTTGGTGTCCTGGTCCAGCCCCTCCAGCAGAAATCTGGCGGCGCCGTAACCCAGGCTGCGTGTGTAGTCGATGTCAAACGGTATCGGCGGATACGAACGCAGCTCGTAACCCACTGTGCTATCGATGATCGCCAAGTCCTCGCCGCGAGAGGCAAAGCGCCTCTGAATCTCGCGCCTGAGCGCCTTCTCAAGCTGGATGTCTCCGAGTCTGAGGTGGCCGTGCTGGTCTCTCGACACCTCCGCTCCAGGGATATTTTCCAGCTCTTCTGGATCGAACCTCTCCGCCAGCCCCTCAGCCACCACGGCGAGACCGCGCTCCTTGCCCATCACGCGCCGCTTGAGTATCGCCGTTTCCAGCACGTCGCATACTTCCCTCATACTGATGCGGTCGCCCGTAAACTCCTCCGGTATGATCGTCAGCGTGGCAGCGGCGGACTTGCCGATTCCGAGCGCAAGGTGACCGGCCGCTCGACCCATCGCGGTCACGAAGTACCAGCGATTGGTCGTCCTGAAGTCTTCGATCAGGTTACGCACGAGCTCCGTTCCGAGGTGTCTAGCCGTCTCGTACCCGAACGTCGGCATGTTGCCGGGGAGCGGCAGGTCGTTGTCGATCGTCTTGGGAATATGGGCTACCCTGAGTCGGCCTCCCGCATGCTTGGAAACTTCGGAGGCGCTGAAGGCGGTGTCGTCTCCGCCAATGGTCACCAGGTAGGATACGCCGAGCTTTTGGAGCGCAGACACGGTGTTGTCGAGGTCTTCGCTGCGCCGTGTGGGATTCTGCCGCGACGTGCGGATAATCGACCCGCCTCGGTGGTGAATCTGGGAGACCTCCGGGATGGTCAGCGGCAAGGTCATGTCCGTCCGGCCCTTCATCAGGTGCGAAAAGCCGTCCAGTATCCCCACCACCTCGTAGCCTTGGTTTACGGCCTCTATGGTCGCCGAGCTGATGGCGCTGTTTATGCCCGGAGCCGGACCGCCGCCCATGAGGATTCCAACGCGACCGTCATCACCGTTCACGAACGTACTCTCCTTGGAGACTGGTCCATTCCCAGCACACCGACACCGGTTCACGCGACGTCCGGAGCAGCCTGCCAGCGCACACCCGCTGCCGGAAGGGAAAGCATTCTCTCGGAGATCGACGAAAGAACTGGTCGGGGCGACTGGACTTGAACCAGCGACCTCCACGTCCCGAACGTGGCGCGCTACCGACTGCGCTACGCCCCGACATTCACCTGCCGTGACATTCTAACGACTAACATCGCAAGCGGGCAATACGCGCTGTTGGGAAAGAAGTCGGAAAGCCGTGGTATTGACATGATCCGCATTGGCAAATAGCTTTAAACGGGTTCCAAAAACTTGAAACTGGGGAGTATGTTCGTGTCCACGTTATCAGACATTTCGTCAACAGTAAGGCCCGCGGTATTCGGCGTGAACGGCATGGTCGCTTCGGCGCATCCACTGGCGTCGCTCGCCGGAGTGCGAACGCTGATGGATGGTGGCAACGCGTTCGACGCTGTCGTGGCGGTCGCTTCGACGCTGAACGTCTGCGAGCCGTACATGTCCGGCGCGGGCGGAGTCGGGCTCGCTCTGGCTTACGTCGCGGCTGAGGACAGGGTGCGGGCCCTCAACTTCTCGGGCCGGACGCC
>JAKZVY010000157.1:0-6249 GCA_047515825.1 Dehalococcoidia bacterium | reverse complement strand
GAGTCATTACGCTGCTCGATGCGTAGCCTTCGGCGTTCGACTGTGGGGTACCCATATAGCGCTCGGTGTAGTGGGTGTCGTAGCCGTCCCAGTGGGTTACAGGCGCGCCGGCTACGCCCATCTTGAATAGATCGGACTCGTGAGAGAGGCACATCAGGGCCATGTACCCGCCATAGCTCCAGCCGTACACACCAACGCAGGCGGGATCGGCGAGACCTTGGTCTATCAGCCAGCGGACTCCGTCCAACTGGTCGCGCACTTCGATATCGCCCATGTTGTGCTTGATGCTGCCCTCGAAAGCCAGTCCCCGGCGCGCGCTGCCTCGGTTGTCGAGCGAGAAGACCAAGTAGCCTTGCGAGCGCAGATACTGGACGCGCATCGCGCAGGTCATCGACCACTGATTGGCTACGACCTGCGCGTGGGGACCGCCGTAGACGTACACGACGGACGGGTAGGGGCCTGGACCGAAGTCTGACGGCGGACGATACACGGCGCCGTGAAGCGTCTCACCATCCCTGGAGGCGATAGTAACCAACTCTGGGGAGGCAAGGTCGAGCGTCTGGAGACGGGGATCGTCCGGCTTGTGGATGGTGTGGAGTAAGCTTCCATCTTCGAGTGACCTGAGCGTGCCGGTCGGCGCGGTATCGACGCTGCTGAACACGTCGACGAACTTACGGCAGCCGTGGTCCACAGTCACGAAGTGAGTCCCAGGGTCAGTCGTGATTTGCTCAATTCCGCCGCCGTCGAGTGAAACCCGGTAAAGGTGCCGCTCGGTGGCGTCGTCTCTGGTTCCGGTGAAGTAGGCGACTCTCGCCTTCTGGTCGACTCCCTCGAGGGAGTCGACGACCCACTCGCCGTGCGTTAGCTGACGGACGAGGTTTCCGTGCGCGTCGTACAAGTGCAGGTGCATGAAACCGGTCCGCTCGGATGCCCACACGAAGCCGCCATCGTCGAGGGGCTTGAACATGTCGTGGAGATTTATCCAGGCCTCGGACGTCTCGGTCAGCAGTGTGGTCCGGCTGCCGGTCGAGATGTCGAACCTGACCAGTTCCAGCCGGGTCTGCTCTCGGTTTTCGATCTGGGCGCAGAGTGAGCCGTCCGGCATCCACGCGACGCGCGCGAGGTAGATGTCCTCATCGTCTCCCAGATCCATCCAGACCGTTTCGAGGCTCGACGTGGACACGACACCCAGCCGCACCCGGGCATTGGGCTGGCCGGCGAACGGGTATCTGTGGTCTTCCTGAGCGGATGGCCCGGTGTCTCCACTCCCCTGATGCACTATCCGGTAGACCGGGATGTGAGTCTCGTCCACCTCTTTGAACGCTATGCGGGCGCTGTCCTTGGACCACCAGAATCCGGTTAGCTGATTCATCTCCTCTTGAGCGATGTACTCGGCGAGTCCGTGGGTCTTGCCCGTGCCTCTGGCTCCGTGGGTGATCTGACGTGTCTCGCCGTTTTCGACGGATGCGATGTTGAGCTCCGCGTCCCGGACAAATGCGACCATCGAACCGTCCGGCGAAAGCTGGGGGTCTATGACCGGCCCGGAGTCGGACGAGATCAGCAGACGGGCGGGGGAGTCGATGCCGTCTTTAACATAGACTCCCGACTGCGTCGGAATCAGGATGATTTCCCGATCGCCAGCCCACGAGTACCTGACTATCCCCTCACCCAACTGCCGTTGGCGCTGTCTGAGAAGCTGCTCTTCCAGCGAGAGCTCGACGGCATCCGGGTCTACCGAGGCCTGGATGACGCCGGACTCTCCAGCCTCCGTATCCAGTGCATAGAGCTGGCGTATTGCACTCTGATCGGGACCGTACAGGTATGCGAGCAGGGTGTCGTCGGGACTGAAGGAGAATGAAACGGGAATCGACATGCCCGGCGGCGGAAACTTCGCAATCTCCTCTATGGGAATCTTCCCCTGGCTCGTTGGCATGTGCTGACCGGGCTCCGTACCGTGGCTTCCAAATGTGTTTCGACAGGCGGTAACCGCTTCCTACGGCTCCTCCCAGTCGATTACACCAGCGGTCTTCATCTGGTGGACCTGGTCGGCGGTGTAGCCCAGCTCATTGAGGATCTGCATGGTGTGCTCACCCTTTAGAATTCCCGGTCCCACTATGCACGAGGTATTGGAGAACTCCAAGACGGGGGCGTAGCGCCAGAACTTGCCAAACCTGGGGTGCTCGACTTCGACCCTCAGAGCGTTTTGCTCGACGTGGTGGTCTTCGGAGAAGAAGTGGTACATGCCCCTGTCCTCGGCCTGAACGCATCCCACCTCTGCCGAGGTAAGCAGCTTCTCCCACTCCAGCGCTCGGTGTTTGATGAACACCGCCGCGAGCTCGGAAGCGAGCGCGTCATCGTTTGTCCTGCGGGACACTGAAGTGGCGAAACGTGCGTCTTCCAGAAGGTCGGCACGCTCCAGGGCTTGGCACAGTCGCTGCCACTCGTCCTCGAACGGACACATCAGAAAGACCCAGCCGTCCGATGCCTGGTACAGACGCTGGCAAGCGTCGAGTCCGTAGCCGTCCTTGTCTTGGACAGGTCTCGGCGGCCTGCCGTCGTAGTCAAAGAAGTCATCGGCATTGACGTAGGCGTTGGCGCCGATCATGGTCGTTTCCACGTACTGTGGGGTGCCAAGACGCTGCCTGGCGTACAGCGCCATAGTTATCGCTGTTGCGGTAACCATCGCGGTGTTGGGGTCCGGGTTGACCTCGTTGGCTCGCCAAAGGCGCCGTGCATGAACACGCAGCTCATCCATGGTTATCTCTGCATCCGGGGGCGGCAACGTGTCGGGTCCTCCCACCTGGGCCAAGACGCCTCCGCCTACCGCGCCGCCTATCGGGTGCATAGCGGGGCGGTGACTGTGAGGACCGGATGAGCCGTATCCGCCGAGATACACGTAGATCGCGTCAGGATTCGCCTTCCTGACGCGTTCTAACCCAATACCCACGCGCTCAGGCGCTCCGGGACGCATGTTGTGGAGAACCACGTCGACCTTCGGCAGCAATTTGTCTAGGATATCTTGTCCTTCCGTGGTCTTGAGGTTGATCGACAGGCCCTGGGTTCCGGCCATCGTTCGTTCAACAAAGAAGCCCTTTTTGGTGGTCTGGCGCATCCAGTCGCCATCGACGGTCTCGATGCGGATCACCCTGGCCCCAAGCTCGGAGAGCAGCGACCCTGTTAGAGGCCCGGCTATAACGGTAGAGAGATCGAGGACAGTCACGTCCTCAAGGGGGTAAGTGGGGAATTCATCCGCGGCTGCGGCGGCCGGGTTAGGAACCTGCCCGTCAAGCCTGTCTATAACCTCCTTTGTGTGCTGTCCCAGAAGGGGAGCGGGGCCCTGGACTGAGGGAGGAGCGCCGTCCATGCGGCAGAGGGCGCCGAGCTGGCGCATTGTGCCCACGGTCGGGTCCTCCACACGTTCGACAAAGCCGTTGTGAATAAGCTGGGCATGATCGAGAGCCTGAGGGGATGTCATGAAGGGCTCGGCGGCGACATCGCCCTCGTCGTTGACGAACAAATCCATCCACTCATCAAGCGTCCGCTCTTGCATTTTCTCCAGGATGAAGTCGCGCATCTCTTCGCGCGGTTCGTCAACGAGGTCCGGAGCGGCGGCGTACCTCGGGTCTTCGAGGAGATATCCCAGGCCTATGGCATGAATCTTGGCGATGAACAGTCTCTGCATCAGGTTGGCGAGCTGCATCCAGCGTCCGTCCTTGGTGCGGACCGACATGTAATGTAGAGGAGCGGGCCTGGAAGCGAAGACCGCTGGGTCATGCTGGAAATCTTCCGGGAACTTGATCATCAGCTGCCAAAGAATCCACTGGGCGGTGTCGTAGTATGTGATCGCCCTCAGAAGGCTAGTCTCGACGCGTTGACCTCGGCCGGTACGTTCTCGAATCATGAGCGCGGCAACCGTACCCCGAACCGCGGCCATTGCCGCGCAGTGGCTGGCAACCTGCACCGCCCCGTAGTTGGGACCCTCGCGGTCGTTCTGTCCGGCGAAGGTCATGTACCGACCGCTTTTCGCGCTTACTAGCTGTTCGTATGGGCGATAGCGTGCGTAGGGTCCACGGGGTCCGAATCCGGTGACGGAGGTGTACACAAGGCCGGGATTGAGCGACCTTAGCGACTCGTAGTCGAGGCCAAACCGTTCACCGTCTCCCGGTACGAAGCTCTCGACCACGACATCGGCGGATGCCGCCAACGCCTTCGCATGTTCGCGGCCCTCGTCGGTTGTGAGGTCGAGCACCACACTCTTCTTGCCACGATTCCAGAGCAGGGAGGACGGAACCGATCGGTAGGGGTCGCCTTCGGGAGGCTCGATCTTTATGACCTCGGCTCCGAAATCGGACATGACCATTGTGGCGATGGAGCCCGCCATGCCAAAGCTGAAGTCCAGTACCGTGATGCCGTCGAAAATCTGCCTCATTTGATCTCCTGGTCACTGTAGTCGAGAAACACTTGCCCATTGCCGTTGCGATGGAGGTCGAGGCTGAGGGTCTGACCCGGATTGGGTCTTCCGAGTGTGTGCCCAAGTGGAAAGACCTTGGCAGCCAACCTGTGCTCGGACAACTCAAGCAACCCGACCGTGCCGAGTCGCAGCTCTTTGTGGTGGGGAAACGTGATCGAGCCGCTGTTGATGAGCGTGACGTCGTCGCGGTGTTCGAGGCGCTCCTCGTGAGTGTGGCCCGAGACCATGATGTCCACCGGCTGCGGAAAGTAGCGCTGGAGAACATGGACGGGGCGGAACTGTCCGCCGAGGCTGTGGGTCATGCCGACGCGCCATCCGTCAATCTCTATAACCTGAGCCTCGCGGCAGCGGGAGTCCGGGATCGGGTCGTTGTTGCCGGTGGAGCACAGCACAGGTGCGAACTGCTCCAGCCAGTCGAGAACGTACGGCGCGGTCAGGTCGCCTCCGTGAAGGATCAGATCCACACTGCCAAAGAACTCCGTTGGCTCGGGCCCAAGCTCGTCGAGATGGCGGATAACGTTTGGGAGATGCGTGTCGGTAAGGAGGCCGATAATCATGAAGGGGATTATACTTCGTGCGGCATTGTGAGTCTATGCGAAGCACTAACCTCAGCGCGGTCAGTTGGGGGCGCTAGTCAGCAGAAAACCGCCGTCGACGGGCAGGACTATGCCGGTGACGAACCTGGCCTCGTCGCTCGCAAGGTAGAGGGCGGCCCAGCCGATGTCCCAGCTCTGCCCCTCGACCGGAAGAGGGGTCGAGGTTCGTCGGGTCTCACGCATGTCGGTGGAACCGCTCGCTACTCTTGGAGTCCACATCAGGCCGGGCATGATGCAGTTGACCCTGATGTTGTCGGCGGCGTGGTCTATGGCCATCGCTCTTGTCAGCCCGACGACCGCAGACTTGTTGACCGTGTACGGGGCCGATGAGATGCTCGTCTTCGGTCTGAGGGCGGTTACCGACGAGACGTTGATTATGGACCCGCCACCGCCGGCCTGCATTTTAGGGACGGCGAAGCGGCTCATGTTTATCACGCTCATCAGGTTGATGGAGGCGCTGCGGAGCCAGTCTTCTTCGGTCGCGTCTACGACGCTCGCACCTCCGCCACCGCCGACGTTGTTGTGCAGAATGTGCAGGCCGCCGAATCCCTCGACTGCCGCGTCTACTACGGACCGACAGTCTTCGGAGCTGGTGACGTCGGCGACGGCGGTCATCGCTTCGCCGCCTTCCTCCTCGATGATCGCTTGTGTGGCATCGGCCCATTCCTGGACGGCATCCACCAGCACGACCTTGGCCCCCTCACGCGCGAACACGATCGCCGCCGCTGCGCCGTTGCCGACTCCGCTGCCGCCGTAAGTTCCGGCGCCGCTAACTATGGCGACCTTGCCGCTGAGCCTCCGTGACTTGTGGGTGTGCATGAGACGTGTCAGCTCGCTGATTCTTCAAGGACGTGGAGATACATGAACGCGCCGGTGAAGGTGGTCGCCTCTTCGCAGTGTCCTCCGATCATCTCGCCGGAGGGACGCGCGGCTGCGACGTGAATGTGTACCCGTATGCCTCCATCGGGCAGCGGCTGGATGTACCCCTCGGCGCTCACGAGCTCGAGATTCTCGTCGATGACGGTCCTCTCGAACTCGGGCGAGCCGTCTTCGTCATGTCGGCACAGGTTCCGAAGTTTCAACTGCCTGAGGCTGCCTATGCAGGACGTTATGGCGGCTTCCCGGATTCCCTCCGCGAGGGCGAACGATTCGAGGTCGGCGATCAGCGATTCTCCGGGCTGG
>JAKZVY010000156.1:0-6195 GCA_047515825.1 Dehalococcoidia bacterium | reverse complement strand
CTATGTAGTCCCTGGCGATTTCCTTATGGAAGGTGTCGGGCAGGCGGGACCAGTCGTGGGCCTCAATCAGGAAGGGTATGTTGGACTCCTGGAAGGCGTGGGCCAGATCGGCCAGTTTTTCAGGGGGAATTTGAGTCACGCCGGGTGCGCGCAGGGCAAGATCGAGGTCGCTACCGTCGTGGCTTCTACCGTTGACATGGCTGCCGTATGCCCAGACTTCAATTCCGGGTATGTGTCTTTGTACTATGGCTTGAACCTGTTTTAGGTGTTTAGGTCGTATGTGAAGTTGGTCAGTCATTGGCAGCTTCGGAGATGATTCTTGACAGGTCGCGGGCATCGGCTATGAATGCTGGCAGTATATCCAAGGTAGTCTCGGCATAGCGCTCGCCGTATCTGTGCGCGGTGTCGTTGCGGTTGTCTCTGTATTCTAGCCAACGTTCACATACGTCTATGCTGATTAGGTCGTGTTTCGCTGCGTGGCGAAAGATGTCCTTGAAGGGCAGTCGGTCGGCTTGGCGATTGCTGGCGAAGTAGAGCCTGAGTCGTTTTTCAAAAGGCTTCCGCTTTGTTCAAGCACGAGTTCAAATTCTTTTACACAGGCTACCCTGTATATATCATACATCATTTCGCCCGGCTCGCATTTCTGTAATGCGTCGAATACGCTCTCCAAGGTCTGGATGCAGCGGTTCAGGTAGTCTGTGTCGATACTCATGGGGACTACGCTTTTGGGTTAGGTTGGGTTGGCTCGAAGGAAGTCGAAGTCGCAGCCGGTGTCGGCCTGGAGGACGTGGCGGGAGTACATGGAAGTGTAGCCGCGTTTGTGGATGGGGGGTTGGGGAGGAGATTCGTGGAGGCGGCGCTTGATTTCCCTGTCTTGGACGAGGAGGTCCAGGCGGCGGTTCGGTACGTCGAGGCTGATGCGGTCGCCGTTTCTGACGGCGGCGAGCGGTCCGCCGGCTGCGGACTCGGGTGTGACGTGGACGACTACGGTCCCGAATGCCGTACCGCTCATGCGGGCGTCGCTAAGGCGAACCATGTCTCTCACGCCTGACGCGAGTATCTTTTTGGGCAGGGGGAGGAATCCCCATTCGGGCATTCCTGGCGCTCCTATGGGGCCGCCGGAGCGCATTATGAGAACATCGTCGGGCGTTACGTCGAGTTCGGGGTCGTCTATGCGCGCGAAAAGGTCGTCGTGGTCCTCGAATACTATGGCGCGTCCCTCGTGCGTCAAGAGAGACTGTGAGGCGGCGGTGGGCTTTATGAGCGCGCCGGTGGGGGCCAGAGTTCCGGTCAGGACGGCAAGGCCTCCCTCGGGGTTCATTGGATCGTCCATGCTGCGGATAATGTCTGGGTTGTAGTTGACGGCGTCAGATATGTTTTCGGCGAGGGTCTGTCCGGTGACGGTAAGCGTGTCGCCGTGAATCAGGGGGGAGATCTCTTTGAGCAGGGCACTGAGGCCGCCAGCGTAGTAGAAGTCTTCCATAAGATACTGGCCGGACGGTTTGAGGTTGAGGATGAAAGGGGTGGTCCTAGAGAGTTCGTCGAACAGAGTACCGGGTAAGTCTATTCCGAGCCTGCCTGCGATCGCGGTGAGGTGGATCACGGCATTGGTGGAGCCGCCCAGCGCGTGCAAGGTTCGGATGCCGTTCTCGAACGCTTTCTTGGTCATGACGTGGGATGGGCGGATGTCTTGCTTTACTAGGTTGACGATCTGGCGTCCGGCCAACTCTGAGAGACGATATCGCCTGGAGTCAACGGCGGGGATAGCGGCGTTGTCTGGGAGGGCGATACCCATTGCCTCGGCGACCGACGCCATGGTGGATGCCGTGCCCATGACCATGCAGTGGCCGGGGCTCCGGACGATGCAGGTCTGGAGTTCGGCCCAGTCTTCCTGGGTGATGTTGCCTGCTCGAAGCTCGGTCTCGTAGCGTCGACAGTCGGTGCAAGAGCCAAGCTCTTCACCGCGCCAGTTGGCTTTGAGCTGCGGGCCGCCGGTGACGAGTATGGCGGGAACGTCGGCGCTGGCAGCACCCATGAGAAGGGCAGGTGTGGTCTTGTCGCATCCGCCGAGCAGCACGACTCCGTCGAGCGGATTGGCGCGGATCGATTCCTCGACTTCCATGCTCATCAGATTTCTGAAAAGCATCGTGGTGGGGCGCATGTTGTACTCGCCGAGCGACATGACGGGGAACTCCATAGGGAATCCACCCGCCTGCCAGACGCCGCGCTTGACGGCTTCGGCCAACTGTCGGAGGTGCGAGTTGCAGTGTGTTAGCTCGCTCCACGAGTTGCAGATGCCGATTATTGGGCGGTTGTCGTACGCTTCCGGACCGTATCCTTCGGCCATGAAAGCGGCCTTCCTGAGCCAGCCGTACAGCTCGGGCGTATCGAACCACTGGGAGGAACGCAGCTTCGCGTCAGTCTGTCTCACTCGTCGCTCCCCCGGAAAAGTAGTTTTCGAGCCAGCGTTTGAAGGCGTCCAGTGCGGGCGGGGCGACGTAGAAGACCTGGACATCGCTGGAGAACTGCACGCGGTGATCTTCTCGGATGAACAGCGCGGCGCACTCCCCATCGGCCAGTTCGCTCGATATACGCTCCGCGATGGCCGTGTAGCGGGATTCCAGAGTGCTCTGATACCCGTCCAAGGCCGCCGTGAGCACCTTCTGGCTTGCCGGACCTATCGACAGCACGCGCTGCCAGTCGGTGTTTTCGAGCACCAGCTCGGCGTCCTCCAGCGAGTGCAGGGCGGCTGTCGATTGGCACATCGCCCTTATGAACGGCCCGCCGTTGGGGTTCATCATCTCTATCTGCTGAAGGCCCGCGTCTCCGCCTGCGTAGATAAGCTCGTGGTAGACCCTGGACACCGCGCCGAGCGACCGCTCCAGGTTGGCTATGGAGTCCCGCACCTCAGACCAGTATCTCGAAACGAGTTCCAGCCCGTCTTCGGGCGCGTTCGGAGGCAGGACGTGGTTCGGGACCAGGAACAGCTTCTTACGGCCCTCGAATTGTTCGACAGTCGGCTTGGGCATTTGTGAGAGCGGTGAAGTCATGACACGTGGGCTATCTCCGTGCCGCTCCCCGGTCCGCGCCCACCTTGTCGACGCGGACGGCGCAGACTTTGTACTCCGGGATGCGGGAGTTGGGATCGAGTGCGGCGTTTGTGAGGAAGTTGGCGGCGTGCTCCTGGAGCTTGACGAAAGGCACGAAAAGCTCTCCGGCCCTCTGTTTTTCGGTGTAGACCGCGCGGCCTTCGAGGTCGCCGCGTCTCGATCTGACTCTGATCCATTCGCCGTCCGGTATGTCGAACCTTTCGCCGTCGCTCGGGTGCATGGAGACCGTAAGCTCGGGGGCGCTGGCGAGTAGGTTGTCGGCGCGGCGTGTGATGGTCCCGCCGTGCCAGTGATACAGAATGCGGCCGGTGTTCAGAATTAGCGGGAACCGCTTGGAGGGCACCTCGTCCGCGGCTGGTCCTTGGTCGAAAGCGACGAACTTGGCCCTGGAGCCGCGCGGGAAGTCGTTCTCGTACAAAAAGCGGGTGCCGGGGTGATCGGGAGTCGGGCACGGCCACTGGATGCCGCCTTCGTTTTCGAGGCGGTCATACGAAATGCCGGCGATTGAGGGCGTGAGCGAGGCCATCTCGTCGAAAATCTCAGAGGGGTGAGAGTAGTCGAACTCGTGCTCAAGCTCCAATCCGAGCTTGGCACTCACACGCTGGGCGACGTCCTTAATGATCGCCCAGTCAGGCCTGCTGTCTCCGATGGGGTCTATCGCCTTGCGAACGCGCTGAACCCGGCGCTCGCTGTTGGTGAAAGTGCCGTCTTTTTCGGCGAAAGAGGTCGCCGGCAGGACCACATCGGCTATCTCGGCGGTCTCGTGCATGAAGATGTCCTGGACGATCAGGAAGTCGAGCTTGTTGAATGTCTCCTCGGCGTGGTGGAGGTCCGGTTCACTGAGAAGTGGGTTCTCGCCGGTAATGTACATCGCCTTGATGCGGCCGGCGTCTATGGCGGTTACCATGTCGGTGATTACCAGGCCGGGGTCAGGGGGCAGAGGCTGGCTGCTCCAAGCGTCGCTGAACTTGGCGAGCGAGGTCTCGCCCAAGACCTGGTATCCAGGGAAAGCGTTGGGCAGGCAGCCAGCGTCGCCGCATCCCTGCACGTTGTTCTGGCCTCTGAGGGGCGATATGCCGGAGCCGGGACGGCCGAGTTGGCCTGCCAGGAGGGCGAGATTCAGGAGGCCGTGGGCGTTTGCGGTGCCCATGGTGTGCTGGGTGATGCCCATTCCCCATATGAGGCAGGAGCCGCTGAAGGGCGGGCAAGCGTAGGTACGGGCGGCCTCTTCGATCTGATCTGCCGGGACGCCGGTTATCTTCTCGGCGTAGTCAAGGTCGTATTTTTGGACCGTCTCCCACCACTCGTCGTAGTCTTCGGTGCGGTCGCTGATGAACTTGGTGTCGGCCAAATCCTGGTCAACTATGACCTTGGACATGGCGTTGAGTAGGGCGACATCGGTGCCCGGGCGTGGTCTTAGCCAGAGGTCGGCGTAGTCGCACATCTCGATCCGGCGGGGATTGATTATGATGAGCTTCGCGCCGCGCTCGACGACGGCGCGGCGCATCCTGGACGCGGCGACGGGGTGGTTGGAATTGGCGTCGGAGCCGATGATTACCAGGCAGCCGGCCTCTTCGTAGTCTATGTATGAGTTGGAGGTCGCGCCGCTTCCGAGGGCGGTCAGCATCGCCTCTACCGAAGGGGCGTGACACAGCCGCGTGCAGTGGTCGATGTGATTGCTCTGCATGATGAGGCGGGCGAATTTCTGCTGGATGTATCCGTCTTCGTTGGTGGCCTTAGCGGACGCGAGCGTTCCGAAGGCATCACCGCGGTACTCGGAGAGGCGGTCGGCTACGTACTCAATGGCCTCGTCCCATTCGACTGGGGTTAGCTCACCATTTTTGCGGACCATGGGCTTGGTGAGCCTGTCTGGGTGGTTGACGAACGAGAATCCGAATCGCCCCTTGACGCAGAGCATACCGAGCGAGGACTGGTTGTCGGGATCGTCGAGAATCTCGATTATCCGGTCGTTGGGGTCGATACGCGCTTTGATGCCACAGCCGACGCCGCAGTATGGGCAGGTGGTGGTTACGGTGCGAACGGGCGCGGGAATGTCGGCCTTGGTGGTGATGGCCCCGGTGGGGCATGAGGCGAGACATGAACCGCATGTGGTGCATACGGAGTCGACAAGCGGCCTGTCCATGAAGGTGCCAATGCGGGCCTGGGTTCCGGTTCCGAGAATGTCGATGGCACCGATGCACTGGTGACCGTCCTGACACGCCTGGGCGCAGCGACCACACATGATGCAGGAGTCCATGGCGATCTGGAACACGGGATTGGATGCGTCAACAACCTCGCGCTCGCGGCCCATCCAGCGGGGGGTAACTATGCCGTGGTGCTTGGCAGCAATAGAAAGCTCGCGGTAGTCGTGAGAGGAAGTTTCGCCGTTCTTGGGAAACATTGCCATCGTGAGCTCGAGTACGCCTCGCCGGGTGTTGCGAGCCTCGTCGGTCTCGGTAAAGACGCTCATCCCCTGTTCGGCAGGGACGGAGCATGAGGCGGGGAGGCCGCGCACGCCTTCGACCTGCACCAGGCAGGTGCGGCAGGCGCCGATGGGGTTCATGTCCGGGTCTTTGCAAAGCTGGGATATGTAGGCGCCGGACCTGTTTATGGCGTCGAGCACGGTTGAGCCGTCGTCGACGGTTACTTGTTTGCCGTTGATGGAGAGAGTGATGGTCATTTTGGACTTCTTGAGTGATATGTCATAGCTCTAGATCGGCAAGAACGTCACTTTGCCGATAAGATTTTCGAGGTCTTCTGCCTCGGTGAGAATTTCGAGGTCTTCTACGCACCTGCCTACGGAAACTTGCTGATGTGCATAAACGACGCCGTAGAAGTGTCTCCCATCCTTTTGGCGATTCACACCTTCTGCCAAGAAGCCTTTGTCTTGCGTAAAAAACAGTCGCTCCAATGCTGCGGCCCTATCGAGTAGTTCTGGATCATCTGTCTCGCTGTTACCGTCTTCATGCGCTGTGAGTACGTCCACTCCTCATAAGCGTAGCCCAGTTGTAATGGCTCTTGGCACATGTTGATCCATGTACACAAGGCAACTGGCATTAGACTTTCTGTGCGAGCCTCTGCTTGA